>DASPJC010000445.1:0-18063 GCA_035628815.1 Ohtaekwangia sp.
TCGCGAACTGTCTGATGAGTCGCCCGTTAACTATGCCCAGCTTCTTGTACTGGATGCCTGTATCAAGGTTCATCTTGCCGCTGCCGGACCGGAAAAAGATATCATACTGGCCGGTGGTAATATTGGAAAAGACATCGGCGCCTCGGGCAGGCTGAAATTCGGCGTCTGTAAGTCAGAATAGATCAACAGACCGAACGCCGTCAATTCCTGCTAATCTCCTCCTTTCGTCTGATGTTCGTACGAGGTAGCAATCGCTGAAAAATACTCGCGGTTCATCCTGGCGATGTTGGTCAGGCTGATGCCCTTCGGACACTCTGCTTCACACGCACCGGTGTTGGTGCAGGCACCGAACCCTTCCGCATCCATCTGCGCTACCATTCGTTCTACCCTTTCTTTTCGCTCGGGCTTACCTTGCGGGAGCAAAGCAAGCTGGGATACCTTGGCGCTGACGAACAGCATTGCGGAAGCGTTCTTGCACGCTGCAACGCATGCGCCGCAGCCAATGCAAACGGCTGCGTCAAACGCTTCATCGGCTATTTTTTTAGGGATAGGGACCACGTTGGCATCGGGAACGCCACCGGTGTTCACTGACACATATCCACCGGCTTGCTGTATTCTGTCAAACGCGCTTCGATCGACAACCAGATCACGGATCACCGGGAATGCTTTGGCCCGCCAGGGTTCCACGGTGATGGTCTCGCCGTCTTTAAACGAACGCATATGCAGCTGGCATGTGGTGGTCTGAAGCGGACCATGAGGCCTGCCGTTGATGTATATACTGCACGTGCCGCAGATCCCCTCCCGGCAGTCATGGTCGAACGCTACCGGCTCCTCTCCCTTCTGAACCAAACTGTTATTCAACACGTCGAGCATTTCCAGGAACGACATGTCGGATGACACGTGTTCTACCGGATAGCTTTTAAAAACGCCCTTCGTGCTGCTGTCCTTTTGTCGCCAAATCTTTAAGGTGATCTTCATATTACTTATAGCTTCTTTGAGTCAGTTTTACATTTTCGAATTTCAATTCTTCACGGTGCATGACCGCCTGTTGATTTTCGCCTTTGTATTCCCAGGCCGCCACATAGGTGAACTCGTCATCCTTGCGCAGTGCTTCGCCATCGGGTGTTTGTGATTCTTCACGGAAATGACCGCCGCAGGATTCAGAACGGTTAAGCGCATCGTCTACCATCAGTTCGCCCAGCTCGATAAAGTCCGCAACACGCATCGCTTTCTCAAGTTCCTGGTTCAGTTCATTGGCGCCGCCAATGATGCTTACATTCTGCCAGAACTCCTGCTTGATCTCCTGTATTTTTGCTTTCGCCTTTTTGAGTCCCGCTTCATTGCGTGACATACCACAATATTCCCACATGGTCAGGCCCAGCTCACGGTGAAGCTGGTCGACAGTCTTCTTACCCTTGATGCTGAGCAGTTTGTTTATGCGGCTATTTACCCCATCCATCGCCTCCTTAAATTCAGGACGGTCCGTGCTGATCTTTTCTGCACCCGCACCCGCGAGGTAATCGCCCAGTGTATACGGGATAACGAAGTACCCATCCGCCAGTCCCTGCATAAGGGCACTTGCACCCAGACGGTTCGCGCCGTGATCGGAGAAATTGGCCTCGCCAAGCGCATACAACCCCGGTACAGTAGTCATCAGGTTGTAATCCACCCAAAGGCCGCCCATGGTATAATGCACGGCAGGATAGATCATCATCGGCCCTTCGTACGGATTATCACCGGTGATCTGCTGATACATATCGAAGAGGTTACCATATTTCGCTTCGATATTCTTTTTGCCTTCCCGTTTGATGGCATCCGAGAAGTCGAGGAATACGGCTAACCCGGTAGCCCCGACACCACGTCCTTCATCACACATATATTTCGCGTTCCGGGACGCAACGTCGCGGGGGACGAGGTTACCGAAGGAAGGGTATTTTCTTTCCAGGAAGTAATCTCTTTCTGACTCCGGGATGGCAGCGGCATCCTTGGCTTTCAGACCCGGCCTTGCTGTTTTCGGAACCCACACCCTGCCGTCGTTGCGGAGGGACTCTGACATCAGCGTGAGTTTCGACTGATGATCACCCGAAACAGGGATACACGTCGGATGGATCTGTGTAAAACAGGGATTGCCGAACAACGCGCCTTTCTTGTGCGCTCGCCACGACGCCGTAACGTTGGATCCCTTCGCATTGGTCGACAGGAAGAATACGTTTCCATAACCGCCGGTACACAACAGCACGGCATGACCGCTGTGGGCTTCAATTTTTCCCGTTACGAGATCACGGGTAATGATCCCTCTGGCTTTTCCATCCACCAGCACCACGTCCAGCATTTCCGTGCGGCTGTACATTTTGACTTTTCCGTTGGCGATCTGCCGGTTAAGGGCAGAATATGCACCCAGGAGAAGTTGCTGGCCGGTCTGACCGCGCGCATAGAATGTGCGTGAAACCTGTGCACCGCCGAAAGAACGATTGGCCAGAAGGCCGCCGTATTCACGTGCAAACGGGACACCTTGTGCCACACATTGATCAATGATGTTCACACTGACTTCGGCCAGGCGATAAACATTTCCCTCACGCGCCCGGTAATCGCCACCCTTGATGGTATCGTAAAAAAGACGATAGACGCTATCGCCGTCATTCTGATAATTTTTGGCTGCATTGATCCCACCCTGTGCGGCGATACTGTGCGCACGGCGCGGACTATCCTGAAAACAAAAAGCTTTTACATTGTAACCCAGCTCCGCAAGCGATGCGGCTGCAGAAGCTCCCGCCAGACCTGTCCCGACCACGATAATATCGTACTTGCGCTTATTGGCCGGGTTGACAAGCTTGAGATTGAACTTGTGCTTCGTCCACTTCTCGGCTAAAGGTCCTTCAGGAATTTTTGAATCTAATTTCATACGATGATTACGCTGATTGCGATGATTTTAAAATTTTTCTAATGCAGGAACATCCAGATGGGAATGAGGGCGAACAGGGCCGGTACGATGATCGCGAAAGCCTTTCCCACGACGTTGATAACATTATTATACTTTACATGGTTTAAACCCAGTGTCTGAAAAGCGCTGCCGAATCCATGCCACAGGTGGAAAGCCAGCATCAGCATGCTGAAAAGATAAATTCCGACGTACCACCAGAGTTCATACGCCTTGTCCACCACGGTATAAAGATCCTTTACTTCTTCACCATCATAGTTAACAGTAGGGATACCGCCCCAGTGCATTTCATACCAGAATCCACGCAGGTGGATCACCAGGAAGATGAAAATAAATGTACCCAGAATACCCATGTTACGGGATGTCCAGTGCGACGAGTTTTTAACTACGCCGTATCCCTGGCTGCCGCGTGCCGCGCGATTTTTGACGGTGAGCAGGATCGCCCAGATGATGTGTATGATGATAAAAGCGTAGTTAACATACCCGATTGTTTTTACGATCGGGTTAGTCGTCATGAACTTTGCATAAACGTTGAAAGCTCTCCCCCCATCGGTATAAAGCAGCTGAAGATTTCCTGCCAGGTGAACAATTAAGAACAGAATGAGAAAAAGGCCGGTAAGGGCCATGAAGAGTTTTCTGCCAAGGGTACTCGACAGAAGCTGTGTGAACCAATTCATAAAGGACGTTTGGAAATTTTGCGAAAAATAATCCCCAAAGCCTACTTCACCAAAGACAACCTTACTTTATAGAAATTCTAAATAGCATTCGTATTCATATCAGAGCACTTCTGATAAAAGGATGATCAAAGCAATCGCAGCGACGGCTATTAAAAGGAACCACTCTTTTTGCACAAAATTCCAAAACGTTCTCATCCAGCTTTTCATATTCTATAAGAATCTATTTGCCGGGTATAAGCCAATAATCACGCCTATCCAGTAAGTATTTGATCCGTAGGAATTTATGAATTATTGGCAGCAGGCGGCTGGAAATTTATTATTCAAAAATGGTACGATTTCCCAATATTGGATTACCCAATACTCCGCTTAATAATTTAAACCGGGGAGAATGCCCGTGGCGGACGAAAAAAATTGCAGTCTTACTTACTTTTACACGCACATATTTTTACGGAACAGGATGTATCTGATTTTTGACACGGAAACGACGGGTGTTCCACATAACAAGACGGCCCCCATAACAGACCTTGAAAACTGGCCCCGGCTCGTACAAATCGCCTGGCAACTGCACGACCAACAGGGAAAACTGATTTCCTGCCATAGTTATATTGTGAAACCGGAAGGCTTCAATATTCCATATAAAGCAGAGCAGATCCATGGCATTTCCACGAAACGCGCGCTGGAAGAAGGCCGCGACCTGATGACAGTGCTGGGCACTTTTGTCCAGGATCTTTCCAAAACGTCCTTGCTGGTCGGGCATAACATCGAATTCGATATCAATATCATTGGTGCAGAGTTCATCCGGAAAGAACTTGCGCCCGAACAATTTCTGAATCTCCAGAAGCTCGACACGGGGATCGCTTCCACGGAATTCTGCCAGATGACCGGCGGGATTGGCGGAAGATTGAAGATGCCCCGGCTTCACGAGCTTCATGAAAAACTTTTCAATAAGGATTTCGCCGATGCGCACGATGCTGCATACGATGTGGCGGCGACCGCGCGATGCTTCTTCGGGTTAATTCACCAGAAGGTTGTTAAGCCGTTTGATGCCACCCTTCCGGAAGAGATCGTATACCAAGAACCTAACCTTGACACGGCGAATTTTGCCAAACGCGAAAGGAAAAAAGACGCGGGGTATTCCTTAACCGAAGAAAAGATCGTCGCGACGGAAAAGCCCTTTGTGCACCTGCATGTGCACTCCCAGTTTTCGGTATTACAGGCGACACCCGAGATCAAAGCCATGGTGAGCAAGGCCAAGGCACTCAGGATGCCGGCTGTCGCGATTACCGACCTGGGCAACATGTACGGCGCGTTCAAGTTTGTACGGGAGGCTTTGAACCACGACATTAAACCCATCGTCGGATGTGAATTCTACCTGGCGGAGGATCGCAAAAAACTAAAATTCACGAAAGACAACCCGGACAAACGCTTCAACCAGGTATTGCTGGCGAAAAATAAGGACGGCTATCACAACCTTGCCAAACTCAGCTCCTATGGCTTTATAGAAGGTAACTACGGCATACATCCGCGTATCGATAAAGCTTTGGTGGAAATGTACCGGCATAACCTGATCGCAACAACGGGTGGGCTATCAAGCGAAGTGCCGCACCTTATACTCAACGTCGGCGAAAAGCAGGCGGAGGAAGCATTTAAATGGTGGCACCAGCTGTTTGGTGATGATTTCTATGTTGAACTGAACCGCCATGGCATTCCCGAAGAAGACCATGTCAACGAAGTGCTGCTCCGCTTCGCCCGGCAACACGGCGTCAAGTATTTTGCAGCCAACGAAACGTATTACCTTGACAAGGAAGAAGCGAATGCCCACGATGTACTCCTCTGCATCAAGGAGGGGGAATTCAAGTCGACACCCGTAGGTTACGGGCGCGGCCACCGCTACGGGCTGACGAACACGGAGTATTATTTCAAATCGCAGGACGAAATGAAGTCCATTTTCCGCGATCTTCCCGAAGCCATCGACACGATCTCCGAAATCCTCGACAAAATCGAGACTTATACGCTGGAAAGAAACGTTCTGCTCCCGAAATTCGATATCCCTCCGGATTTCAAGTCAGAAGATGACTACCTGCGTCATCTCACTTACGAAGGCGCGCATAAAAAATATCAGGAGCTCACCCCGGCCATCACAGACCGGATCGATTTTGAACTCGAAACCATCTGCAAAACCGGTTACCCGGGATACTTCCTCATTGTGCAGGACTTCACTTCAAAGGCCCGTGAAATGGGCGTGTCTGTAGGTCCCGGTCGCGGATCTGCCGCCGGTTCCGTCGTTGCCTATTGCATCGGGATCACCAACGTCGATCCCATCAAGTATGATCTCCTGTTCGAGCGTTTTCTCAATCCCGATCGCGTGTCACTTCCCGATATCGATATTGATTTCGATGACGAAGGACGGGATAAGGTACTACGCTACGTCATCGAGAAATACGGCAAAAACCAGGTCGCGCAGATCATCACCTATGGCACGATGGCGGCCAAGTCATCCATCCGCGATTGTGCACGGGTAATGGAGCTTCCGCTATCAGAAGCGAACCTGTTAGCCAAAATGATCCCGGAAAGACCAGGCACTTCGCTCGACATGGCCTTCACGGAGATCAAAGAGCTCGCGGACATCAAGAAAGGGAATGACCTGAAAGCGCAGGTGCTGCAACAGGCCGTCGTGCTGGAAGGTTCGGTACGCAATACCGGCACACATGCCTGCGGTGTGATCATTACGCCGGACGACCTGACGAATTTTGTCCCGGTGTCGACGGCGCGCGACTCCGACATGCTGGTTACCCAGTTCGATAACAGCGTTGTCGAAAGCGCAGGCATGTTGAAGATGGACTTCCTCGGTCTTACAACCCTGTCGGTCATCAATACCGCGATAAAAAATATCAAGAAGAGCAAGGGGACGGAGATCGTCATTGACGACATTCCACTCGACGATGTAAAAACCTACCAGCTTTTCCAGCGCGGTGAAACAACCGGCACGTTCCAGTTTGAAAGTGTGGGTATGCAGAAGTACCTCCGCCAATTGAAGCCGGACAAGTTTGAAGACCTTATCGCGATGAACGCCCTGTACCGGCCGGGACCGATGGAATACATTCCAACGTTCATCAACCGGAAGCATGGCCGCGAGCCGATCAAATATGACCTTCCGGAAATGGAGGAGTTCCTGGCCGAAACGTACGGGATAACGGTTTACCAGGAGCAGGTCATGCTCCTGTCGCAAAAGCTCGCCGGCTTCAGCAAAGGCGATGCAGACGTTCTGCGAAAAGCGATGGGTAAGAAACAAAAGGCCGTGCTGGATAAGATGAAAGACAAATTCATCCAGGGCTGCGCGGCGCGGGGACACGGCAGTGAAATCTGCGAAAAGATATGGACGGACTGGGAGGCATTTGCACAGTACGCCTTTAATAAATCCCACTCCACCTGTTATTCGCTCGTTGCCTATCACACCGCATACCTGAAGGCCAACTATCCCGCCGAATATATGGCAGCGGTACTCACACACTCGCAAAGCAACCTCGAAAGCGTCACGTTCCATATCGAAGAATGTCGCAGCCTGGGCATCAAGGTGCTCGGCCCGCACCTCAACGAATCAGGCGTCTACTTCGAAGTGAACAAGCAGGGAGAGATCCGTTTTGGACTTGGTGCCATCAAGGGCGCGGGAGAATCCGCTGTTGAAGCGATTATCCAGGAACGCGAAGCGCGCGGACCTTTTGAGGATATTTTTGAATTTGCCAAACGCGTCAGTCAGCGCGCGGTCAACAAGAAAACGTTCGAGTGCCTGGCCTTGTCCGGCGCGTTCGACTGTTTCCCGGCCATCCACCGCCGTCAATACGTCTACGCAAAAGAAGGTGATATCAGCCTGCTGGAGAAAGCCATCAAGTACGCGGCCAAGACACAGCAGGAGGAACAAAGCGCGCAGGCGAGTCTGTTCGGTGGTACCTCGGGAACCGCCATGCCAAAACCGAAAATCGATTTCGTAGAACCGTTCAGCGAGATTGAGAAACTGAACCTCGAGAAAGAAGTGGTGGGCATTTATATTTCCGGCCATCCTCTCGACAACTTCCGGTTTGAAATCGACACGTTCTGTACCGCTACCTGTGGCCAACTCAACGAGATTGAAAGTTTGCTGGGAAGAGAGTTGAAACTGGGTGGTATTGTTTCCGGCGTCGAACACCGGACAACCAAGACCGGCAAGCCGTTCGGCAAGTTCACTCTGGAGGATTACAACGGCAACTGCACTTTTACCTTGTTCGGTGAAGATTATCTGAAGTTCAGGAACTTTATGAATATCGGATGGTTTCTCTTCCTCGAAGGCGCCGTCATCAAGAATAACTGGGGTCAGCAGAACATCGAGTTCAAGATCAGGAACATAGACCTCCTGAACGAGATCGGGATCAAGCGCAGTAAAGGCGTTCAGATCAGGGTCAACGCATCGGAAATTAACAACGATCTCATCGGCAGGATCGAAGGCGTTTGCCGCGAATACGCGGGAAATACTCCCTTGTACCTGAAGGTGAGGGATGAGCAGGAAAATATCAGCCTGGAGCTGTTATCCCGGAAATTCCGGATCAACCCGATCAATGACATGGTAACGAAGATGAAGAAAACAGGAGAAATAGATGTGGATGTCGTGTTTTGATGGTTGCCGTAAGCAGGTGAAGCGCACGGGTTGACCAGCCTGCACGGACCGGCGGTGATCCCGTCAGACAAGTCCGGAACTTTGAACTATATACCTTACCTTTGCGTTCGATATTTGAAACATAAAAAGAAACAATAATCCTTAATCCAATGGGAAAAGCAATTGAACTCACCGACGCCAATTTTGATCAGATCATAAATTCTGACAAGCCCGTGTTAGTTGACTTTTGGGCTGAATGGTGCGGTCCTTGTAAAATGATAGGTCCTGTAGTCGAGGAGCTTGCGGGTGATTATGAAGGCAAAGCTGTTATTGGTAAACTCAATGTAGACGAAAACCCTACGGTGACAGCGCGTTTTGGCGTTCGCAGCATTCCCACGTTATTGGTCTTTAAAGGCGGCCAGATCGTTGACAAGCAGGTAGGGGCAGTACCCAAATCGGTACTCGCTCAGAAACTTGCTGCACAGGTCGTTTAAATAAATAAACATAAAAGAAGGCTGCCTCACAACGGGCAGCCTTCTTTTTGTTCATTCCTGGTCTTGTCATTTCAGCATTGGCCAGTCATCAGTACGAAACGCCGGAACGGGTAATAATCCATCCCGGCTGAACAGGTTAGGCAGCGCCCCATTCCTCCATCCAAACCTTACAGCCACTGGCGCCTTTACTTCCTTTGCCAAGACAATTATTGTATTTCCTTCGATCTTTGCTTTTGCCGGGTAAAATTTTTGGTCCTCCCCGGCAATCATAAATTCGTTTGCTTCTCTTCCTATGATTGCCAGGCCTGAGGGCACGTGATCAAATGATATCCTGATCGCTTTCTTTTCAATCTTCATGGACTTATACAATGGCGTCCTGTAGACGATACCCGTCTTACCATAATGATCACCGAGCGCTACATTGGCAAGCCTTTCGCCTACCGGTTTTTTAAACCGCGGGTGAAGTTCGGCCGGATCTTCGACCACGTCTGAAATCACTACCATACCGGTCTTCGGGATCCCGAGCATCTTTACCTGCTGTTCGCGAAGCAGGGTGCCGGTTTCAACATCGCCGTAGCCACTCCACGGCGCGATCTGAACATAATAAAAAGGAAAGTCCGTCTCGAACTGCTTGCGCCATTCCAGGATGAGATTCTCCATCAGCGTTTTGTAGGTTAGTGGCGCTGAGGTATTACTTTCTCCCTGGTACCATATCGCACCGGCGAGCCGGAAGGGTATGATCGGGTGCAGCATCGCGTTATACACCACCCCCGGAGCAGAGGGGCACCACGGCCGGTTATCCACCTGTTTTTCCGCGGCCTTTTTTAGATCAGCGTTCATTTCAATTTTTTCACGGGGAAGCCAGACCTCTGCCGGCGTGCCTCCCCAGCTTGCGTTGATCAGGCCGATCGGTACGTTCAGTTGTTGCTGTAACTTCTTTCCGAAAAAATATCCGACCGCGCTGAAGTAGCGGGCGCTTTCCTGATCACAAACTTTCCAGTCACCTTCGCCCCTTACCTGCGGTGTTCCCGCTGCAGACTTCGGTATCTGGAAAAGCCGGATCATCGGATCATTGATCTCATCGAGGATGTCTTTTGCATCATTGGTTACGTGCAGGCCCCATTCCATATTCGACTGCCCTGAACAAAGCCATACCTCGCCTGAGAGCACGTCCTGCAATACGCGCGTTTCGCCACCGGCTTGGATGGTAATGGTATGTGGGCCACCGGCGACGGGTGTATTAATAACCGTTTTCCAGAAGGTGCCGTTGTCCGATTTCGTCCTGTAGGTGGTGGTGTCCCAGCTGACGTTAACGATTACTTCCAGGGTCGGATGCGACCAACCCCAGATAGGCACCGGTGACTGTTGCTGTAATACCATGTGATCGTCAAAAATGGGCGGAAGGCGTAGCTGCGCGTGAGATACTGTTGCGACAGCGAGCGCAAGCAGAAATAAATACCTTTTCATCGTAGGTCTGGTTTGATCCGAAAATAAAGAAATTTGGGCGGGATAGGAACCGGTTACAGAAGTAACCTCATCGGATTTTTTTCAAACGCTCTACCATCTCAAGCACCGCCGGACATACCAGGGTGTTCTTATACGTAAGGTCCGTGATCTGTACCATCTTTTTCCGGTCCGTATGCGGGTACTCGCGACACGCTTTTGGCCGATCTTCGTACACGGCGCAGTAGTTATCCTCCCCCAGGAATGGACACGGTGAAGATTTCAATACATAATCACGATCCTCGTCGACGCGCAGGTATTGCTCAATAAAGTCACCCGGCTTCATCCGCAACGCCCTGGCCAGTCGTTCGATGTCGTTCTGGTAAAAAATAGGACTGGTTGTCTTGCAGCAGTTGGCGCAATGGAGGCAGTCTATCGCTTCAAAAACGGCATCATGTACCCGGTGAAATACATCATCCACCTTCCGCGGATCCTGTTTTTTTAACGCCTGAAGAAATTTCCTGTTCTCGACCGACCGACTACGTGCGATTACACCGAATCGAAGCAAATCCATCCCGCAAAGTTATGACATTAGGCGATATTATTTCGGTGCTGCATTTTGTAACGCGGATCAGTGCCTTTGTAAACGAAATTGTTCCAAAAAGCGATAAATATTCCGAACTACCGGGCGGGTGATAGCGTATATCAAACAGTTTATTAAATTTAAACATGACTGCCCTCCAAAACGGACCCCTCATCCAAAAGGCCAGAGTTTCTTCCATCGATATCATGCGCGGTATTGTTATGGTTATCATGGCGCTGGACCACACACGCGATTTTTACCATGCCGATGCACTGCTGTTCGATCCTACGGACCTGACCAAGACAAGTCCGGCGCTATTTTTCACCCGGTGGATCACCCATTTCTGCGCGCCGACCTTTGTACTGCTCTCCGGTGTCGCTATCCGGATCAGCGAAGGACGTAAAACAAAAAAAGAACTATCTGTTTTCCTCCTCACCCGCGGCTTGTGGCTGATACTCCTGGAGATCGTCGTGATGCGCTTCAGCTTTTTCTTTAACTTCTATTACGATTTTACTTTTTTCCAGGTGATCTGGGCCATCGGCGCTTCCATGGTGGTACTGTCGGCGCTGATCTATCTGAACCAGAGCGTTATCGTGGCCATCGGATTGATCTTGCTTTTTGGTCATAATGCATTCGATGGGGCGCGCATTGAAGCAGGACAACCCGGTTATGTTTTATGGACGCTGCTGAACCAGGCAGGTCCGATTCAAATATCGGAAGGACATGTCCTGCTGGTCGCGTATCCCGTGTTCCCATGGCTCGGCATCATGCTGACAGGCTATGGTATCGGAAAATGGTACCTGAATGGTTTCGATGGCGCAAAGAGAAAAAAATTATTGCTCTACAGTGGTGCAAGTGCGATCGCAATGTTCGTCATCCTGCGCTATTTGAATTTGTACGGCGACCCGTCGTTGTGGCAACCGGGGAAAAATGGTTTGTTTACCCTGATGGCTTTTCTAAACTGCACAAAATATCCGGTGTCGCTACTCTACACACTGATGACGGTAGGTCCTGTGCTCATTATCCTGTCGGCCATGGAAAAAGTAAATACGGGTACTCTTAAGCCCCTGGTCGTCTTTGGCAGGGTTCCGCTCTTTTACTACGTCCTTCATTTCTATCTTATTCACCTTACCGCGCTGATCGCATACCTGATCGTAAGTGGAAAAAGTCTGGGTGAACTGGACTTTCGTTTTTCGGCGGGATTCGGCGGCATACCGGCGGGAGCGGGTTTCTCGCTTCCCTGGGTTTATGTCGCGTGGCTCAGTATTGTTATTGCGATCTATCCTGTTTGCAAATGGTACAACCAGTACAAGAGCACGCATCACCAATGGTGGCTTAGTTACCTGTGATCACCTTACATCCGCTCGGGAACGTCGATGCCCAGTAAATGCATGGCCCGTCGGATAACATCAGCGACAGCATGTGATAATACTATCCTGAATTTCAACTTATCAGGATCGGTTTCGCTGAAGATGGGCACGTTCTGATAGAATTGGTTATATTCTTTTGCCAGTTCGTAGGCATAGTTGGCGATTACGGCGGGTGAATATTCGCGAGCCGCTTCCCGTATCCTGTTTTCAAAGACGCTCAAAACGCTGAGGACTTCGCGTTCGGAAGGCTCAAGGGTCATGTTCATCCCAAGATCTTTTGACGCCGCAGAAATTCCCTGACTTTCCGCTTTGCGCAGAATCGCCTTAATCCGCGCATGGGTATATTGAATAAACGGACCTGTAAATCCCTGCAATTGTATCGACTCGTTAGGATCGAACAGCATCCGTTTTTTGGGGTCAACTTTCAAGAGGAAAAATTTCAGCGCGCCAAGACCGATCATCGCGAAAAGTTTGGTTGCCTCCGCACCGGACATATCTTCCAGCTTTCCAAGTTCGCGCGTTTGTTTTTCCGCTTCCGCGATCATTTCCAACATGAGGTCGTCAGCATCCACTACGGTTCCTTCGCGCGATTTCATTTTGCCGGTGGGAAGATCGACCATCCCGTACGACAGGTGATAGCATTGCTCGGCCCAGGTATAGCCCAGTTTCCGCAGGATGAGGAATAACACTTTAAAATGATATTCCTGTTCATTACCGACCGTATAGATCTGGCCGGCGATGTTAGGAAAATCCCGGAAGCGAAGAATCGCTGTGCCGATATCCTGCGTCATATACACGGAAGTACCATCCGAGCGCAGCAGCACTTTCTGATCCAGCCCATCCGGTGTGAGATCAACCCAAACGGAGCCGTCCTCCTTTCGGAAGAACACACCTTGCGCCACACCTTTTTCAACTTCCTCTTTTCCCAGCAGGTAGGTTTCCGATTCGTAGTACAGTTTGTCAAAGCCGACGCCCATCTTTTTGTACGTCTCTTCGAATCCTTCATAGACCCATCCGTTCATGGTCTTCCACAGCTCGATCGTTTCAGGATCTTTCTGTTCCCATTTGCGGAGCATCTCGGAGGCCAGTTGCATGATCGGCGCCTGTTTCTCAGCTTCTTCTTTCGGAAGGCCTTTTTCGATCAATGCGCTTACCTGCGCCTTATACGCTTTATCAAATTCCACGTAATATTTTCCGACGAGGTGATCCCCCTTCATGCCCGAGCTCCGCGGCGTTTCATTGTCACCATACAGGGTCCAGGCCGCCATGGATTTGCAGATGTGAATACCCCGGTCGTTGATGATCTGCACGCGATGGACGTTGTAACCATTCGCACGTAATATCTCGCTGACGCTCCATCCTAAAAAATTATTACGGAGGTGTCCCAGATGCAATGGCTTGTTGGTGTTGGGTGAAGAGTACTCGACCATGATCTCTTTTCCCAGGGAAGGCAGTTCCTCAAGTTCGCCCTTGGCATACATGTCGCGCAGCATTTCAAGCCACACGGCGTCGTTGAGCACGAGGTTCAAAAATCCCTTTACGACATTGTACCGGGCAACAATGCCTGACTGCTGAACGAGGTGCTCTCCAATCAACCTGGCCGTTTCTTCCGGGTTTTTCCGCGATAGTTTTGTCAGGGGAAAACATACAAGTGTATGCGATCCTTCAAATTCCTGGTTCGTCGGCTGAAGTTGAAAATTATCGACAGCCTGTGCGAACAGCAACGCAAGTGCTTTTTGAATTTCGGATCGAAGGCGTTTATCGGGGTTCATGATTTTCAGAAAAGGCGAAGCAACCTGTTCGGGTTGCTTCATAATTTGTTATCGGTGATTTTCTTACAGGATGATGGACCGTTACCACTCCAGTACGTAAGCAAAGATCAGGGGTGCGACGATGGTCGCATCTGATTCGATGATGTATTTCGGCGTCTCAATACTCAGTTTTCCCCAGGTGATCTTCTCATTGGGAACCGCACCGGAATACGAGCCATAACTTGTCGTGGAATCGCTGATCTGGCAGAAGAAACTCCAGAACGGAATGCTGTCGCGTTCCAGGTCCTGGTGCAGCATCGGGACGACGCAGATCGGGAAATCGCCGGCGATACCACCGCCGATCTGGAAAAACCCGATCCCTTCCTCGCCTGCATTTTTGGTATACCAGTCTGCCAGCCACACCATGTATTCAATGCCTGATTTCATGGTACTCGGTTTCAGTTCACCGGTGACGCAATAGGAAGCAAAGATATTGCCCATGGTGGAGTCCTCCCAGCCGGGTACGACCATGGGCAGATTTTTTTCGGCCGCGGCGATCATCCAGGAATTGGCGGGATCGATCTCGTAATATTGTTTCAGGTCGCCACTGTTGAGTAGCCGGAACATGAATTCGTGGGGAAACAATCGCTCTCCTTTCACTTCTGCATCTTTCCACACATCGAAAAGGTGTTTCTGTAACCTGCGAAACGCTTCTTCTTCGGGTATACAGGTGTCGGTAACCCGGTTAAGGTGATTCTGCAGGAGATCCCATTCCTGTTCAGGTGTGAGATCGCGGTAATGCGGAATGCGCCTGTAATGGGAATGCGCGACAAGGTTCATGATATCCTCCTCAAGATTCGCCCCGGTACAGGAAATGATCTGCACTTTGTCCCGGCGGATCATCTCGGCAAAGCTGATCCCCAGCTCACCCGTACTCATCGCACCAGCCAGGGTCACCATCATTTTTTTTCCTTCTGCAAGGTGCTTCTTATATCCTTTGGCTGCATCCACCAATGCGGCGGCATTGAAATGCAGATAATGTTTTTCCAGAAAAGTAGAAATAGGTCTGTTTGCGCTCATGGATATGTAATTCTAACCGGGGGCGAAAATAAAGAAAAAGAAGGAAGTTACCTTATGCTGTTGCGAATTGCCACGACGCCAAACGGCCATGAAGCGCTAGAACGAGTATCCCAGGTAAAAATGAAATGTCCTGCTCTTAACGGCCGGGTAGTCGTCTGAATCATTCTTCAAAACGTCCGTCACGCCGAGATTCAGCCGGATGCCAGCCTGGAAGTGCTCTGACATTCTCAAGCCGACTCCCGCGACCATCGCCACATCGAGAGACTTAAAAACATCCTTCAGATCCTCGTCCACGATCGCGCCGTCGACCGTTCCTTCCTCGCGTCCTTTTACCATAAATCCAAACTGAGGACCGACCTGCAGGTTCACGACTTTGCCGAGCGGAAATTTGGCGAGAAACGGAAAATTAAGATAATCGAGTTTGGTGGTTGTTTCGCCCACATCCGGGCCGTTTGGAAGTTCGTAGTAAGTATCTTTCTGCCCTTGCTGGGAGTAATAAACTTCAGGCTGGAAATAGAAGTTGTCGCTTACCTTGAATTCGAGGAAGCCACCAACATGGAAGCCCCATCGTGCGCTTGCATCGGTATTAAAACTTGCACTCATGATACTGGAATTCGCGCCGAACTTGATACCGGCCTTTACCCTGGATTGGGCCGTCGCGGTAAGGGCGGAACAAAGAACCACGATGATCAAAAGCGGGGAAGATATTTTTTTCATGACAAGAGGGGTTTGTGATAGAAAGATAATAAATCCCTTAACATGGTGATACGCCGTCCTTATGGGTAAAAAAAAAGCTTACCTGAAAGAGCGGTAAGCTTTTGATATTCTGAATCCGGTAAGGCTACTCGGCGAGCACCGGCCGGCTCACAATGGATCTGGCTGTCGCTTCGAGTATCTCAAAAGCACTTTCGGCCATCCGGTTTTCGGTATCGAGCGTGGGATTGACTTCAACGATCTCCCAGGCACATACCTTCGGATCCTTGGCCAGTTCGGCGCTCAGGACCTTTGCTTCCTCGACCGTGAGGCCATTGGGAACGGGCGTGCCGGTCCCGGTTGAAACGCGGCTGTCAATACAGTCGACATCAAACGATATGTAAATGTAATCGCAGTGATCGAGCATCTCCAGGGCGCGCCTTGCGATTTTGTCGGCACCCAGTTTCTTGACGTCTTCCGTTTCAATAAAATTGATATTGTATTTATTGATCAGATAATTCTCCGGTTTTTCGAGGTCGCGCACGGCAATGAAGACGATGTCTTCCGGGTACACCTTCGGACCCGGCATACCGACATTCTTCAACTGCTCCCAGTACTCCGTCGTTTCCCCTCTTGGATCGTTCACCTTACATTCCAGGTTGTCGATTCCACACGCCATGGCGAGCGCCATACCGTGCATGTTGCCCGATGGTGTTGTAAACGGTGTGTGAATATCGGCGTGTGCATCGATCCAGATTACGCCGAGCCGTGCCTTGGGAAAAGCTTTCTTTATACCAGCGATGGTTCCGTACGATGTACTGTGATCTCCCGCCATAATGATCGGAAAAAAATCGTCGAAAATCGTCTCGTAAACTTCGAGGCAAACGCGTTCCTCCATGATCATTACACCATCGATGAACTTCGCGTACGAATGCTTGGCGCCGTCGAAAAGAAGCTCATTTACGTTCTCTACTTCGACGGACTCATATTGCTTAAAAAAATCAGAATTCAGGTCAAGGCTGGCGATCTTCATTGCCTCTACCCCCAGGCTGGCTCCCCGTGTGCCGGCACCGATTTCGGATTTCACTTCAATGATCTTTAGCTCTTTCACGACAAATATTATTATAGTTGATGACTTGTGGTTAACCGCTGAAATTCTGTAAAAAAACGTCTTTCTGCTCCCCCTTTAGAAGTCGGGTAAGGCAAGTGCCATTGCAAATGAGATGCAGAAGAAACGATTAACCATGGACGAAGACTGTGTATTGCAAAGATGGCAAAATTATCCCAATATTGCACTCCTTTAAGGCATCGTAAATCAGGGTTCGTTGGATTGTCTGACCGGTTTTTGAGATACTACCGGGCAGCCGGCGCAAACTGGCAAAGGGTGGCGCTAAAAACATATACATTAACGTTATAAGGGGGTTTCAAGGATAGATGAAGAGCTACCGCGAGCTGATTGAGCAGACTTTCGAGTTTCCTCAGAAAGAATTTAAGGTCCGCGACCACGAATTGCTTTTTAATGATGTCCCTTTGATGGAGATCATCAACCAACACGGTGGTACGCCCATCAAACTCACGTACCTGCCCAGGATAAGCGAAAATATCCGTTCTGTCCAGGCGCTGTTCAACAGTGCGATGGAAAAGTTCAAATACAATGGCAAGTACACCTATTGTTATTGTACGAAATCATCCCATTTTTCATTCGTCCTGGAAGAAGCGCTGAAGAACCGCGATGTCCATATTGAAACATCCTCCTCGTTCGACATTCCCATCGTGCGTTCCCTGTTCGAAAAGGGAAAACTCACCAAGGATACGTATGTGATCTGCAACGGCTTTAAAATGCCGTTGTACACCCAGTACATTACGGAAATGCTCAACGACGGTTTTGTCAATGTCATTCCGATCCTTGACAAGATGGGCGAGATTGAAGAATACGAGAAAAATGTAAAGGGTTCTTACCAGGTCGGCATCCGCGTGGCTTCGGACGAAGAACCCAAGTTCGAATTTTACACGTCACGCCTGGGCATCCGCTACAGCGACATCAATAATTTCTACAAGGAGAAGATCGAGAACAGCAGCAAGGCCTCGCTGAAGATGCTGCATTTCTTTATCAACACCGGGATCAAGGATACAGCCTATTACTGGAGTGAGCTGAGCCGTTTTATTTTCAAATATTGCGACCTCAAGAAGATCTGCCCTACCCTGGACTCCATTGATATTGGTGGCGGTTTTCCCATCAAGACATCGCTCACGTTCCAGTACGATTACCGCTATATGATCGAGCAGATCGTCGAAAACATCAAGTGGATCTGCGATAAAAGCAACGTGCCGGTGCCCAATATTTTTACCGAGTTCGGGAGTTACACCGTCGGTGAGAGCGGCGCAGTACTGTATAAGGTGATCGATC
>DASPJC010000446.1:0-10323 GCA_035628815.1 Ohtaekwangia sp.
TAACTGTTGCCGCGTTCAAACTCACCCGAACAAACACGGACGAATGCGATGCGGTTACGGTGTTTCGGGTCCATGTTGGCGTGGATCTTGAAAACAAATCCTGAAAACTTTTTCTCTTCGGGTTTCACGATCCTCACCGTCGTCTCGCGATCGATCGGAGGCGGCGCAATCCTGATAAAGGTGTCCAGCAGTTCCTTTACACCAAAATTATTCACAGCACTTCCAAAGAAAACAGGTGCTACCCATCCCTGCAGATAATCATCTACCTCGAAATCGGGGTAAACGCCTTCGATCAACTCGACATCGGTGCGCAGTTGTTGCGCATGATTCTCGCCGACATAGTTATCGAGGACTTTGTCGTTGATATCCCTGATCTCGATCCCTTCTTCCACCTTTACCTTGCTGCCGGTAAAAAGATGAAGGCTCCGTTCGTACAGACTGTAAACACCTTTGAACGTCTTGCCCATGCTAATAGGCCAGCTGAGCGGTCTTACCTTGATTGCCAGCTTTTCTTCAATTTCATCCAGCAGTTCAAACGGGTCTCTTCCTTCCCGGTCAAGCTTGTTGATAAAGCAGATGACCGGCGTATTGCGCATCCGGCAAACTTCCATGAGTTTTTCGGTTTGCTGCTCGACGCCTTTGACGCAATCAATCACCATGATCACGCTGTCTACGGCCGTCAATGTGCGGTATGTATCCTCTGCGAAATCCTGGTGACCCGGCGTATCCAGCAAATTGATCTTGATGTCTTTATAATTGAATCCCATAACGGAGGTGGCCACCGATATACCCCGTTGCTTTTCGATTTCCATCCAGTCCGAACGCGCGTGGTCTTTTATCTTGCTGGATTTGACAGCCCCGGCTTTTTGAATAGCACCTCCAAACAACAGCAGTTTCTCCGTGAGGGTGGTTTTGCCGGCATCCGGGTGACTGATAATCCCAAAGGTTCTTCGCCTGCCAATTTCGTGTTCTAAGCTCATTGCAATTTTCTACGGCCGCAAAGGTAGAAAAAAAGTCAAGTGCGGGATGTACACGCCGCGCACCAAAAAACTATCTTGACTGCTTAAACGAAAGACCATGCAATACAGAAGATTTGGTAGAACAGGCTGGGAAGTCAGCGAAATAGGTTACGGCATGTGGGGCCTGGCAGGATGGACGGGTAATGACAGCCGGGAAATTGATGCATCGCTTCAGCGGGCTGTCGAACTGGGCTGTAACTTTTTCGATACGGCGTGGGCGTATGCTGAAGGAAAGAGCGAAATGATCCTGGGAAACCTCCTCCGTCATCATCCCGGCAAAAAACTGTACGTCGCTACCAAGATCCCGGCGAAAAATTTTACGTGGCCTTCCCGGCCGGCCTTTACACTGGAAGAATGTTTTCCGGCATCCCATATCGTGGAATACACGGAAAAAAGCTTGAAAAACCTTCGTGTCGATACCATCGACCTTCAGCAATTCCATGTATGGGAGGACGGATGGGCTGACCACGATGATTGGAAGAAAGCAATCGAGCAGTTAAAACAACAGGGCAAGGTCAAACACTTCGGCATCAGCGTTAACCGCTGGGAACCCGACAATGTACTGCGTACACTGAATACCGGATTGATCGATGCAGTCCAGGTGATTTACAACATCTTTGACCAGGCGCCGGAAGACAACCTTTTCCCGCTGTGCAAAAAACTGGACATCGGTGTGATCGCGCGCGTACCGTTTGACGAAGGAACGTTGACCGGCACACTGACCAAGGACACGACATTCCCTGCGGATGACTGGCGGTCCACATACTTTGTTCCCCAGAACCTTGTTCCCAGCGTCGAGCATGCCGATGCGCTGAAACCGCTGGTTCCTCCTGGAATGACCATGCCTGAGATGGCCTTGCGCTTCATCCTGGCCAACGACGATGTCCATACAATTATCCCAGGGATGCGGAAGATCGGGCACGTCGAATCCAATGTAGCAACCAGCGACGGAAGAAAACTGAACCCAGACCTTGTGAAAAAACTAAAAGGCCACCGGTGGGATCGTACACCAACCGAGTGGTCGCAATAACATGGAAGCACATGTCCCGGATTCCGCGGGTACATGAAACAATACCGACTGATGCTTAGGCAATTAGCCGCATGCTGATGAGGTGCTTTCCTAATCAACAGGATCGGTATTCCTGTCATTGTGTCACACTTTTAATTAAAAACCCCCTTGGCATAACCATTGAAGGAGGAGTTTGACTGCGAAACTAAAATATCACTGTATCATGGGAAAAATTATTGGAATAGACTTAGGAACCACCAACTCGTGCGTCGCCGTTATGGAAGGCAGCGAACCCGTGGTGATTGCGAATAGTGAGGGCCGGAGGACAACGCCTTCTATTGTTGCTTTTTTGGATAATGGCAAAGGGGAGCGCAAGGTCGGTGATCCTGCAAAACGTCAGGCTATTACCAACCCCAAGAATACCGTTTCCTCCATCAAGCGCTTCATGGGTAAAAAGTTTGATGAAGTCGGAGACGAAAAGAAAATGGTCTCCTACCAGGTGGAGTCAGGCGCGAACAACACCGTGCGGGTACGCATTGGTGACCGCACTTACACACCGCAGGAAATCTCGGCCATGATCCTTCAGAAAATGAAGAGCACCGCTGAAGATTACCTCGGAACAACCGTCTCGGAAGCGGTGATCACCGTTCCCGCTTACTTCAACGATGCCGAGCGTCAGGCAACAAAAGAAGCCGGGCAGATCGCCGGGCTTGATGTAAAAAGGATAATCAACGAGCCAACTGCTGCGGCGCTGGCGTACGGCCTGGATAAAAAACACCAGGATATGCGGATCGCTGTGTATGACCTCGGCGGTGGCACATTCGATATTTCAGTGCTGGAACTGGGCGAGGGCGTATTTGAAGTAAAATCAACGAACGGCGATGTTCACCTTGGCGGTGACGACTTTGACCTGCGTATCATGAACTGGCTCGCGGAAGAATTCGTCCGCGAAGAAGGCGTGGATCTGCGCAAGGATCCGATGGCCCTGCAACGGCTGAAAGAAGCTTCGGAAAAAGCCAAGATCGAGTTATCAAGCTCGATGGAAACCGAAGTAAACCTTCCCTATATCACTTCTGTCGACGGCGTGCCGAAACACCTCGTGAAAAAAGTCTCACGCGCGAAGTTCGAGCAACTGGTGGACGACCTGGTACGCAGAACACTCGAGCCCTGCCGTAAGGCGGTAGAAGATGCAGGCGTCTCGGTCGGTCAGATTGATGAAGTGATCCTGGTGGGCGGTTCAACCCGCATTCCGCGGATTCAGGACGAGGTAGAAAAGTTCTTCGGAAAGAAACCTTCAAAAGGCGTAAACCCTGATGAGGTAGTCGCGGTCGGCGCTGCGATCCAGGGCGGTGTCTTGACCGGAGAGGTAAAAGACGTACTGTTACTGGATGTTACACCGCTGTCACTTGGCATTGAAACGCTTGGTGGCGTATCGACGAAACTCATTGAATCGAATACAACGATCCCTTCGAAAAAATCGGAAGTGTTCTCGACGGCGGCTGACAACCAACCTTCTGTAGAGATTCACGTGCTGCAGGGAGAACGTCCCATGGCAAAAGACAACAGAACCATTGGCCGGTTCCACCTCGACGGTATCCCTCCGGCTCCCCGGGGCATCCCGCAAATCGAAGTAACGTTCGACATAGACGCAAACGGTATCCTCCACGTCTCTGCGAAGGATAAGGGCACCGGAAAAGAACAGAAGATCCGCATCGAAGCTTCCTCGGGTTTGACAGAAGCGGAGATCAACAAAATGAAACAGGAAGCACAGGCAAATGCTGAAGCGGATAAAAAAGTAAGGGAACGCACGGAAAAAATTAACCAGGCTGACTCGCTGATCTTCCAGACTGAGAAGCAGCTTAAAGAGTACGGCGAAAAACTTTCCGATACAAACAAGACTGCGATCAGCAATGCGCTGGAAAGCCTGAAACAGGCGCACAAAAATCAGGACATTGCCGGCATCGACAGTGCGATGACGACCCTGAACGCAGCCTGGCAGAACGCCGCGACCGAGATGTATCAGTCTGGTGGCCCGCAACCGGGTGCCGATGCGGGCGCAGCAGGTGGTGCAACGGGAGCTGCTCCTTCGGATGGCAACAACAATGTATCCGATGTTGAGTATGAAGAAGTGAATGACAATAAGAAATAAGTTTATCTGATCAATGGTAAGGGCCCTCTGTCGAGGGCCCTTTTTTTATAACCCACCCTTACGAACTGTAGTTTTGAAATTTTAAAACCACGACGCGCGCGATAGTTTCTCCGCGGTCTCCTTATATTTGGCGGCTTAAACTTGTTACATGGTCGTTCTAAAATTCGGAGGCACTTCGGTCGGCAAACCGGAGCGCATGAAAAAAATCGGTGATCTTCTGCTCTCCACGCCAGGAAGAAAAATCGTGGTTCTGTCAGCGCTTTCGGGTACTACCAATACCCTGGTTGCCATTGGTGAGCACCTGCTTGCTGGTCAAAAAGCAAAAGCAGAAGAAGAGATTGCCAATCTTGAAAAACATTATCACGCATTCATCAAGGACCTTTACAGCAGCGAATCCTTCAGGGCTATCGGTCAGGAAATCGTCAGCCGTTTTTTCATTTTTATACGGCTCCTGGCGGCGGGGCAATTCGATAACAAGGGGTACCGCGAGCTGCTGGCGCAGGGAGAACTGATTTCTACGGAACTCTTTTATCAACATTTGCAGGAGCGAAAAGTAAGTGCCCGGCTATTACCCGCCCTTTACTTTATGTCGATCGATGAAAACGAAGAGCCGGAACTCGAAAAGATTTCCGACCGGTTGAAGCCGTTGGTCAATTCGCTCACCAGTATCGATATCATTATTACACAGGGCTACATCTGCCGAAACCACCGCAACGAGATCGACAATCTAAAACGCGGCGGCAGTGACTACACAGCTTCGCTGGTCGGAGCCGCTATCCGTGCGGACGAAATACAGATATGGACCGACATTGACGGGATGCACAACAATGATCCGCGCATCGTTAAAAAAACCGTTCCGATATCAGAGCTTACCTTTGATGAGGCGTCTGAACTCGCCTATTTCGGGGCCAAAATCCTCCATCCCTCCACGATCGTTCCGGCACAAAAATATAACGTTCCTGTGCGGCTGAAGAATACGATGGATGAGAAAGCACCGGGCACCATCATTACCAGCAAGGGCACAGCCGGCTCGTTCAAAGCCATCGCCGCGAAAGACGGTATCACGGCGATCAAAATAAAATCATCACGCATGCTGATGGCGTATGGATTCCTCCGCCGCGTGTTCGAGGTCTTCGAAAATTACAGGACATCGATCGATATGATCACCACCTCTGAAGTCGCAGTGTCCCTGACCATCGACACGAATACACATCTTTCTTCCATAGAAACCGAGCTGAAGAAATTCGGCACGATCGAGGTTGACCAGGATCAGACGATCATCTGCATCGTAGGCAATAAAATCACGGAGCAGAAAGGTGTTTTAAACAAAATATTCGACGCGCTCGCGGAGATACCGGTGCGCATGGTTTCCTGCGGGGGAAGCACGAATAATGTTTCCGTGCTGATCGACAAACAGTACAAAGAAAAAGCACTTAACCTGTTGAACGAAGGTCTTTTTGGACTCAAATAAACATTAAGTTTTATATTGCGCCGACGCTAACGCCGCAGGATGAAACTTAATAATCTTTTTTCAGAATTTTTTGAAAGCGAGCGGGCCGGAAGTATGGTACTGATCGTTTGCACCGCCGTATCCCTTGCGCTGGCAAATTCTGCCTGGCACGAATCGTATCTCGGTCTCTGGCATTTCGAGATTGCAAATCACAGCGTGACGCATTGGATAAATGATGGTCTGATGACCATTTTTTTTCTGCTTATAGGTCTTGAGCTCGAACGTGAAGTTTATATCGGGGAGCTTTCATCGCTGAAGAAAGCATTGCTTCCGATTGTCGCGGCAGTCGGCGGAATGATTGTGCCGGCAGGAATTCACTATTATTTTAACGCGGGGACAATTACGCAATCCGGTGCTGCCATACCGATGGCGACGGATATCGCTTTTGCCATCGGTGTATTGTCTTTGCTTGGCAAGCGTGTCCCGCTTTCCCTCAAGATATTTCTAACGGCACTGGCAGTTATCGATGATCTTGGAGCGATTGTCGTTATCGCTACGTTTTACGCCAGCGGGTTATCACTGTTTCATTTGATGATTTCAGCCGTCCTTTTTGCTTTCATGTTACTTTTGAACCGCCTGAAGGTTTACAAACTTTTTCCATACCTCATCTGTGGTGCCGTAATGTGGTACTTTATGCTTCAGTCCGGCGTGCACGCAACAATTACCGGCGTGATGCTTGCTTTTGCCATTCCCTTCGCCGATGGTTCCGAAACCTCAATATCGTACAAGCTTCAACACTGGCTTCATAAACCGGTTTCGCTTATCATACTCCCTCTTTTTGCGCTGGCCAATACCGCCATCGTTGTGAATGGAGACTGGACAGCAAGCCTGTTTTCGTCCAACACCGTTGGCATCTTTACAGGACTGGTTATTGGTAAGCCATTAGGGATCGTACTTTTCAGCCTGGCCGCTGTTTTAGCCGGTTTCAGTGTGCTTCCGGGAGGCCTTAAATGGTCTCACCTGGCGGGCGCGGGCTTTCTCGGGGGAATCGGTTTTACGATGTCGATCTTTATAACACTTCTTGCCTTCGGGGATAATGCCATCATAGATGCATCGAAAATTGGAATTTTAATCGCTTCGTCAGCATCGGGAATAATTGGTTTTGTCTGGCTTCGGATGAGCCTCAAAAAACCGTCTGAACGGGGAACGGGAAGGCAGGACGCGGCGGCAGCGACCGACCGCCTTTAATTCGGAAATCCGCCTGATTTCCTTCAAATGAACCTGAAACAGGCAAAAATGTAAGAATCGCACAATAAGGTTAACTTTGCCGTTTAATGCGGCTTTTACTGCTATGACCTTCGATATTCTGCTGACACTGTTCCTGGTTTTCCTGAATGGTTTTTTTGTTGCCGCCGAATTTGCCATCGTCAAGGTCCGCTCTTCCCAGATCGCCCTTCAGGCCGGAAATGCTTCCAAACGCGCTGCCAAGATCATCATCGAAAATCTCGACGGATTTCTCGCAGCGACCCAGTTGGGCATTACGCTGGCGAGCCTTGGCTTGGGATGGGTTGGCGAGGACGTGGTGTCCAAGATCATTCTGAACCTGATGCACAATTTCGACCTGCAAATGACCGAAGAAACAGCGCATCGGATAGCCCTGCCTGTCGCCTTTCTCACATTGACCGTTTTACATATCGTCTTCGGTGAGCTGGCGCCGAAATCACTGGCCATCCGGTATCCTACTGCAACAACGCTCAGTGTGTCCATCCCCTTACGGGTATTCTATTTCCTGTTCAGACCATTTATAAAATTACTCAATGGCTTCGCAAACCTCATCCTTAAACCATTCGGCATCAAGCCCATTAGCGAACAGGACATTCATTCGGAAGAAGAACTGAAACTTATCATTGCCGAAAGTGAGGAAGGGGGGGCCATTGAAAGCAGCGAGCGCGAGCTCATCCAGAACGTTTTTGATTTTGATGATCGCATTGTAAAACAGATCATGGTGCCACGCATCAAGATCTCCGGTATCAGTTCCACGGCCTCGCTGGATCAGGCGCTGCAAATTGTTCTGAAGGAAGGTTATTCGCGTTATCCCGTCTACGACAACAACCTCGACGAGATAAAAGGAATTGCGCATACCAAGGATATCGTGCAACACTTCATCAACAAAACGAATAAATCACTGATCGAGATCGCGCATCAGCCTTATTTCGTCACGGAGAACAAACCCATCGATCATCTCCTTCGCGAATTTCAGAAGAAAAAAGTACAGATGGCGATCGTGATCAGCGAATACGGTGGAACGATCGGTATTGTAACCATGGAAGACATCATCGAAGAACTGGTGGGGGAGATCCAGGACGAACACGACCATGAAGCGCAGATCGTAACCCTGACAGACAATACTTACCATGTCATCGCTACTTCTTCGATCCATGATATCAACAAGGAACTGGAAGAGCCCTTTAAGGAATCCGAAGAATATGATACGCTGGCAGGCTTACTGCTGATGCATAAGCCTTTCGACCTGCGGGAAGGTGAGGAATTCGAGCTGGAAGGTTATGCCGTCAAGATCATTAAAATGAACCGTACGTTGCCCGAGCTGGTCGAATTAAGACCGCTGCCGAAGGAAGAAGCGACAGATTAGTGTGCAGGAGAAAAAAATGTGTATTGATCAATGGCCGCACTGATCTTTGCGGCGATGTCTTAAACAAGCTGCCGCAGTGCAATCTCCAGTGATGCTTGCGCGATCCCGGTTCTCTGGAAGTTCACCTCGCGTGTGTTGACCAAAGCCTTTCGGATGGTTTCCGAAATATCTGCGAAGATGGAAGCATCGTCCATTTTTACTTCACTCTCCATAAAATAAGCAAATACCCTCGCCATGCCACAGTTGGCAACGAAATCGGGTATCACTGAAAATTTCTGGTCGGCATACAAACCTGTTGGTCCGAAAAATATTTCCGGGTCGGCAAAAGGTACATTGGCGCCACACGAAAATACTTCCAGTCGCGCGGCGATCATCCGGTCGACCTGGTCGCGCGTGATCAGTCGTGACGCTGCTGCGGGAACAAATATTTCAAAATCGAGATCCCAGATTTTTTTATTCACGATGTCGAATGGCAGCACATCCGGCGAGACAAGCTTGTTGCCCTGACGCGCCACCACGAGCTCCCGCACCTCCTCATGGGTGTACCCGGCCTGGTTAATGAGTCCGCCTTCATGACTGATGACGCCAACGATTTTGGCGCCGAGCTGCGACAGGTAGAAGCCGGCAGCAGCCCCCACGTTGCCCCAGCCCTGAACCACCACCCTTTTGCCAGCGACGTCTCCCCCCCACAAAGCATAATAATGTTTGATGGCTTGTGCGACCCCGTAACCCGTACACATATCAGCGACGGTGTATTTCTTTTTCAGCGAAGGCGAAAACTGCTCGTCTTCAAGCACCTTTAACACACCTTGCCGCAGCTGACCAATGCGATTAACTTTCTGCGCTTCTGAAGGCCTGTAGTGGCCTGTAAATACACCTTCCTGCGGATGCCATATGCCGACATCTTCCGTAATAGGAATTACCTCATGGATCTCATCGACATTCAGGTCGCCGCCTGTGCCATAATAATATTTTAACAGCGGCATGACAGCGGTATACCAGCGATGGAGCACGCCAGCCTTGCGCGGGTCGCCAGGATCAAAATTGATCCCGGATTTTGCACCTCCAATCGGAGGGCCGGAAACCGTAAATTTAACCTCCATGGTTTTGGCCAGGGACTCGACTTCACGCTTGTCGAGCCCTCTCCGCATTCGCGTACCGCCACCCGCCGCGCCTCCGCGCAGCGAATTAATAACCACCCATCCTTCCGCGTCAGTTTCACTGTCCTTCCATTCGAACACGATCTCCGGGCGTTTGTTCTCGAACTTTTTCAGTAAGTCCATCATATCAATTACTTGTACGCAAAATTAAATCTACCACCCGACGACAACGCCGCCGGTGTTATCACGTGAAGCTCCCGTAACACTCTTCAGGCAATTGTGACGTCCGGTGATCCGGAGCACTCCAAGGAATGCAAATACGAGCGCCTCTTTGAATTTTACAATTTCCTCGTCAGGAAGGATGAGTTCTGAATAGGGTTCACAGTGTTCCAGAATACGTGACATGAGAAAAGCATTGAAAGCGCCCCCGCCGGTACAGAGCATATTCTTCTTTTTCCCCCCTGGCGGTAATGCAGCGGCAATTTCAGCAGCAATAGACTCGGTAAAGGTGCGCAGGCGGTCTGCAATGCTGATGGTATCATCGTCAAGCAATGGCCTGATCTTACGTTCGAAAAACTCCCGGCCCAGCGATGGCCGGCTCCGGCGTAACGTACTGTATATTTTCGTCAGCGACCGCAGCATACCTTTATTCAGTTCTCCGCTGGCAGAAAGGTTGCCGTTGACATCGAAGACTTTACCGGCCTTAGCGGCCAGGTAATTCAAGCCCATGTTAGCGAAACAGATATCAAAAGCCTTGCGGGCGCCACCGGTGTCCATCGAGAGATTGGCAATACCGCCGAGGTTAAGGCAGATGTCGTACGCCGAAAATAAAAGTTTGTCACCGGCGGGGACCAATGGAGCTCCCTGTCCGCCGAGCATGACATCAAGGCTCCTGAAATCCCATACCACTGGCAATCCACTGGCCGCGTGAATTGCATTGCCATTT
>DASPJC010000447.1:0-3211 GCA_035628815.1 Ohtaekwangia sp.
GACGATCCCTGCTTCAGCCAGTCAAGGTCCAGAAAGTCGTTGTCCGTGGTAATGATGCGCTCGCGTGTGTAAGGACGCAGGGCGACTTTTCGGAACAGCGAAGGATAAATCGTTTCAAGATGTGCGTTAAAAAGAAAAAAAGGGGGGCGGTAGGCTTTGAATGCTTCCCTTTCGTCTTCCGAGGTCAGGAAAAATGGTTGTTCACCATTCATTTTCCGGCCACGATTTTAAGGTGGCCAAGGTGATGTTCGCCATGCCAGGCATAGGTAGCGATCAGCTGATCGATCCGCACATGTTTTTTTGAATCGGGATGGAAGAATTGCCGCTGCAGTTCAGCCGGGGTGAGTTTATTCAGCAGGATTACCCATTTGGTATGGAGCGCCGCCAGCAGCGTGATGGAAAGCCCGGGATTACTTCCGATCTCAAACGTTTCAGCCCATCCTTTTTCGTCGTACGCCTTGATGGTGGGCGTATCTTCCGTCAAGGTCCACTTCGTGCGGATATAGGCATTAAGGTGGCTGTCGGAAAGATGGTGTAATACCTGCCGTGCCGTCCAGCCACCTTCGCGGTACGGCGTGTCGAGTTGTTGATGCGATAACGTCTTCGCCAGCGATTCAATTTTCGCTGGTATCTCTGCTATCCTTTTGATGCACGCTGCAACTTCTTCGGGGGTATAAGATTGCTGGGAAGCAAATTTCCCCACCGGATACCGCAGGAGATCGTCGTGATTACTCATGGAATTCTTCTTTTGCTTTCTTTCGCCGGTTTCGCACACGGATATTTACCATCTCGATCAGCAGGGAGAACGCCACGGCAAAATAGATGTAGCCTTTTGGAATGTCATATTCGAGGCCTTCCAGGAATAGCATGAACCCGATCAGGATGAGAAAGCCGAGCGCCAGAACTTCCATCGATGGATGTTTGTGAATGAAATCGCTGATGGAACCTGAAAACACCATCATGATCCCGATCGATATGACGACGGCCACGATCATGATCAGTACCTGGTCGGTGAGACCAACGGCGGTCAGGATGGAATCGAAAGAGAAAATGATATCGAGAAGAATGATCTGGATGATGATACCGGTAACGTTGACTTTTCCTTTCGTATCCGGAGCATCTTCGCCCTCTTCGCCCTCGATCTCATGGTTGATCTCACGTGTACTTTTGGCGATGAGGAAAAGTCCGCCGAACATCAGGATGAGGTCGCGACCGCTGAACGGATGATCGTGGTCGCTCAGTTTAAAAGTAAGCCAGTCCCCGAGAACGTCGGAAAGATGAAAGAGCGGTTGCTTAAAGCCGATAACCCAGGTTATGCCCAGCAGGAGGATGACGCGCACCACCAGTGCGAGGATCAAACCCATATTGCGGGTTCTTGCCCTTATCTCAACCGGTAGTTTATTGGCTACGATAGAGATAAAGATAATATTATCGATACCTAAAACGACTTCAAAAAACGTAAGGGTTAACAGCGCAAGCCAGGTTTCCGCGTGAAGGAATATTTCCATGCAGAGGGGTTCAAGATTAATTTAAGCGTTAAAAATAGAACAAGTATCCCGATCCTCCAAAGGGAAGGGATCAGGAAAGAGGGTTATATATATAAGGCCTGCCGCGTTTTTCGCGCACGAAAAAACCCGTTCCGTTTGTGTCTTATGAAATAAAATTGTATTGCGCCCCGGCGATTACAGGAATGATTTCACATCCGTATACGGAAGGCTGAAAGCATCCGCGACGGCTTTGTATACCACCTGGCCGTGAATAATATTCAGTCCGTTGCGCAGTTCCATGCTCTCCTGGCATGCTTTCTTCCATCCCTGGTTGGCCAGTCGTATGGCATACGGCAACGTCGCGTTGGTCAACGCCAGTGTGGAGGTATACGGAACAGCGCCGGGCATGTTTGCGACGCAGTAATGCACCACGTCGTCGATGATGTAGGTGGGATCTTCATGTGTCGTAGGCCTGCAGGTCTCAATACACCCGCCCTGATCCACGGCAACATCCACGAGTACCGTGCCCGGTCGCATCAGTTTCAGCATGTCGCGGGTAATCAGCTTCGGTGCTTTCGCCCCGGGAATAAGTACGCCGCCCACGATCAGGTCGGAATCTTTCACCATCTCGCAAATGGTGTATTCATTTGACACCATGGTATGAACGTTTTTCGGCATCACGTCGTCGAGGTAGCGCAGCCTGTTGATGTTTACATCAACGATCGTGACATCGGCACCCATACCTGCTGCAATCTTCGCAGCATTGGTACCGACCACGCCACCGCCGAGGATCAGCACTTTCGCCGGTGGTACACCGGGAACACCGCCGAGCAGAATCCCACGTCCCTTAAGCGGTTTTTCAAGGTACTTTGCGCCCTCCTGAATTGACATCCTCCCGGCAACTTCTGACATCGGGATCAGGAGTGGTAAACTGCCATCGATACGCTCGACCGTTTCATACGCCAGGCAAACCGACTGACTGTCGATCATGGCTTTTGCCAGGGGTTCGTGTGACGCGAAATGAAAGTATGTAAAAACGAGTTGTTCTTTTTTGATGAGTTTGTACTCCTGCTCCACAGGCTCCTTCACTTTCATGATCATCTCGGCCTTGTCGAAGATGGCGACCGCTTCCGGCAGTAACGTCGCGCCCGCTTTGCCATAGGCTTCGTCGCTGAACCCGCTTCCTAATCCGGCTGTGTTCTGCACGTAAACAGTATGCCCGCGCTTAACCAGTTCCTGCGTACCGGCAGGGGTGAGCGCGACGCGGTTTTCATTGTTTTTGATTTCTTTCGGAACGCCTATGATCATGAGTTTCAATCGTTTTAACCGGTGCAAATATAACATCCCGGATCATCTGAAATAGGCTCGTGTCAAGATGAATTTAAGCCGGAAGAAACGACGGCGGATCATCATCGTCGTTCACGAATATTCTGATGATTGGCGAATTACAGAAAGAAAAATCTGCACCTGCAATGCCTGGCCATGGAGACCTGCTGTTACGGTTGGTCCGTTGTTTTGAAAGGTGAAACTATTGTCTATTTTTGAATTGACAGGTACCACTCAATCCCAGAAATTTGAGCGCAATCAAAGAACTGAAAACAAGATTCTCTCAGGTGAAGGTCAAGGAGATCCTCTCTGATTATCGCCTGGTCGTGGAGAGTCGTGAGGCAAGTGTCATTGGACGGAAGGAAGTGTTCATGGGCAAGGCGAAGTTTGGCATTTTC
>DASPJC010000448.1:0-14744 GCA_035628815.1 Ohtaekwangia sp.
CGGGCATTTCCTGGCTGTTCTGGTCAGCCTGTGAAAATCCGGTCGATCTTACCTGCGCATTGTGAATGGGTGGAATCAATGCATCGAGAATAATATCCTCAACGGCCTGAGCGGCCTTCTCCTTTACCTCCTCCTTTTTTCTGGCCTTCACCATATTCACAGAGTTCTCCACCAGGTCACGCACCATGCTTTCAACATCGCGCCCTACGTAGCCTACCTCTGTGAATTTCGACGCTTCCACTTTCACAAAGGGTGCGTCGGCGATGCGGGCCAGGCGTCGCGCAATCTCCGTTTTACCAACGCCCGTCGCACCGATCATCAGGATGTTGTTGGGAACAATCTCTCCCTGGATATCCGACTGCGTATGCATCCTGCGCCAACGGTTCCGCAACGCAATGGCTACATTCCGTTTCGCTTCATGCTGACCAATAATATATTTATCCAGTTCGGCTACAATCTGCTGCGGCGTCAGGTATTTCTCGTCTATCATAACAATTAAATTCTTTTTAATAATGTGTCAATATCTTTACTCAGCGTGAACCCGTAGGCTGCTTTGCCGGCCACATATCCCGTCCGGCTCATGGTGAATTCAAATGACCGCACCCGCGCCGAGAATCCAAAGCTCACACCTGCACCACCACCACCCTCTTCCAGCTTCAGCTCCTGGTGTGCAAGATAGTTGTAGCCTACAAGAATATTCACATTGCGGTGAAGCAATATCTCGGCACCGAGGTTAAGATGCCGCAGTATCCTGTCCAGTCCGCCGGGCTCGTCGGCCGTGCCGCCCGGGTCATGATACGTGATGTTCTTACGGGCCAGGTTATAAGCGGTCAGGGAGAACCGGAGCGGCATGTGCTCGGGTTTATAGGTTGCACCGACCTGGACATCGAACGGCATTTCCGTGTTACTCGTTTCAGAATATTCCGATAATACCACGCCCGCATTCCGAATCACCATCCCGATCGTAAGCTGCTCACGCGGATGAATAAACATGCCACCCAAATCAACTGCCATGGCGCTTGCCCGGTACCCCGCGATGTTTGAAAAAATGACTTTCAAACCTGCACCAAGCCGGAAGTGCGATACCTGGTGACTTTTACTGATCACTAATGCAGTCTCTCCGGATTCAAAATCTCCAGTCTCCATACCGCTGGCGTCGTAGCCCTGGATGGTTCCGTACGAGAGGTGCTGTACACCAAAATTGAGTGTGCCCAGTTTTTTAAAGCGATGACTGTAGGCAAATGTAGCCTGCCCCGTTCTGGCAGCAAAAAACTGGTAGGTTGCCGAAGCGAAACCCGCTAACGAATCGCCGGCGGTTGCAGGGTTGTAGAAAAAAAAGTTAAGATCGCGGTCAGACAACGATGTGTTAACACCGCCCAAAGCAGCAAGCCGTGCATTGTTTGGCGTATTCAGAAACTCGAATGATTTAAGTCCGCCGATCTGCGCCTTGCCAGCCACTGTGATGAAAAGGAAGAGTAAAAAAAGTAAAGACTTCCGCACGATCAGGAGTTTAGCTACAATATCGGTAATGTGCCGGAATATCAGACCGCCAGCCCCGTTACTGGCGGAATCTGTTTTGGATCGGAGAAAACGAATTTCATGGGATCCTTCACCTTTTCCTTCGTCAATGCAATGTCCAGTACTTCGTCGACGGTATCGACGTAATGAAATACCAACCCCTTCAGGTAGTGCTTTTCGATCTCGTCGATATCCCTTTTATTCTTCGCACTGAGTACCATCTCTTTTATCCCGCTGCGCTTCGCCGCCAGTATCTTTTCCTTAATACCCCCCACAGGAAGTACTTTCCCGCGGAGTGTGATCTCACCAGTCATCGCCAGCTTGGCCCTTACTTTTCGCTGTGTATAAATCGAAGCCAATGAGGTCAGCATGGTAATTCCGGCCGACGGTCCATCCTTCGGTACGGCCCCTGCCGGAACATGGATATGCAGATCATACTGCTGAAATACCCGGTGATCAAGCGAAAGATCTTCAGCGTTTGATTTCAGATACGACAACGCCGCCATGGCAGATTCCTTCATCACTTCGCCAAGCTGCCCGGAAAGTGTAAGTGCTCCCTTGCCTTTGTTCAGGCTGGATTCAACGAACAGGATCTCACCACCCACCTGTGTCCACGCCAACCCCGTCACTACACCGGCCATATCGTTGCCCTGGTAGAGCTCTTCGTCATGGATCTCCGCGCCTAATACTTTCCGCACCGTTTCCTCCGTAACATTCTTGCTCACCGTTTCCTCCATGGCGACAGATTTCGCAATGTTGCGCGCCAGTGTGCCAATCTTTCTTTCCAGGTTGCGCACACCGGATTCACGGGTATAACTGCTGATGACCTTGGCGATAGCACCCCGTGAGAACTTAGCCTGTGAAGATTTTAAACCGTGTTCCTTCAGCTGCTTCGGGATAAGGTGTTTGACGGCAATCTCAATTTTTTCTTCCTGCGTGTAACCGGTGATCTCAATGATTTCCATACGGTCGCGCAAGGCAGGATGAATACTATCCAATGAATTGGCGGTTGCAACAAACAGGACCTTCGAAAGGTCGTATTCCACTTCCAGGTAATTGTCTCCAAAACTATTATTCTGCTCCGGGTCAAGTACCTCCAGCAATGCAGAGGACGGGTCCCCCCGGAAATCCGATTTTACTTTATCAATTTCATCGAGTATAAAAACCGGATTGGAAGATTGTGCCTTCTTGATGTGTTGTAAAATTTTTCCCGGCATCGCACCTACATACGTCTTGCGGTGGCCCCGTATTTCCGCCTCGTCGTGAACGCCGCCGAGCGACATACGCACATATTTTCGCTGCAGCGCCTTGGCGATCGACTTGCCCAGCGATGTCTTGCCGACACCCGGAGGACCGTAGAGGCAAAGGATAGGTCCTTTCATATCCTTCTTGAGCTTGAGAACCGCCAGGTATTCCAGTATCCGTGTCTTGACTTTTTCAAGACCGAAATGATCCTGGTCGAGAATCTTTCGTGCCCGCTTCAGGTCAAAATCATCCTGCGTGTACTCCGCCCACGGAAGGTCGAGCATGAACTCGACATAATTCATGGCCACCGGGTATTCGGCCGCCATCGGGTTAATGCGTAGCAATTTGTCAAGCTCGCGATTGAAATGCTCCTTCGCAGCTTTAGACCATTTCTTTGTCTCGGCGCGCTTGCGGAATTTCTCCACCTCTTTATCCGGCCCGTCAAAGCCCAGTTCGTCCTGCAGCACTTTAATCTGCTGGCGCAGAAAATAGTCGCGTTGCTGCTGATCGATATCCGTGTGGACCTTCTTCTGTATCTCGTGCTTGATCTCGAGCATCTGGATATCTTTCAACATGTACTGCAGCAGCAAAGTACTGCGGTCGATGATGTTCTGCGTCTCCAGTATTTTTTGTTTTTCCGATACGTCTGCATTGAGGTTCGACGAGAGGAAATGCACCAGAAAAGACATGCTGGAAATATTATCGAGCGCGACCTGCGCTTCCTGGGGGATCTCCGGGTTGAGCTTCAGTATTTTTGATGCTGCATCCTTAAGGCTTTGGACCAGCGCTTTCGCCTCCTTGCCATTAACGTTGAGAAGCGGTTCGGTCTGAAGTTCGATCCGCGCGGTAAGGAAAGGTTCTTCCTGCACGAATTCGCTGATGGTAAAGCGGTTCTTTCCCTGGATGATGATCGTCGTGTTTCCGTCCGGTAACACCAGCATCTTGATGATGCGGGCAACCGTTCCCGTGCGGTACAGGTCTTCAATTCCCGGCTCTTCTGCCGGCGGGTTTTTCTGCGCCACCACACCGATGATGCGATTACCCTGATAAGCCTTTTTGACGAGTTTGATGGACTTCTGCCGGCCAACGGTTATGGGAATTACAACACCTGGAAAAAGGACGGTATTCTTGATCGGAAGGATGGACAATTCGGCCGGAAGATCCTCGGGCTTCAGATCAGACTCCTGCTCAGGATTAATGAGTTGTATCAGGTCGTCAGAATCTTCCTGGACCAGTTGTATCGGTAGTGATTTAAACATGATATTCAGTGTCAAACTGGCACGATCCCGTGCCCTTTTCCGTTGGTATGATCAGACACGTTTCAGGGACAATACTAGTGCCAGAAGAGTTGTAAAAGAAGCAAAATTGTGGCAACTTTAAACTGTTGGCGTGATTTTTACCTAACACAGGTTCTGTGAAAACCTATTTTTTTATCTGTTTCGCAGCCTTTTGGCTCATCGTATACACCCCCCTGAAGGCCCAAAAGCCTAAGACCAAATTTAAAAAAGGTGGCGTGGTGCAGCTTCATGATAGCCTGACAAGCTACAGCCAATCTGACATTTTTTTGTTTCCCAACCTGAATACTGTAAGGCGGTACAATGACGAGGAAAAGCTGAACCTTATCCAATCCCTGGCCGGTGCGGGTGACGACTCCCAGCATTATGCCGTGCTCAAAAATTATGTGCGCAATTTCGGCATTGAAAATTTCTCGCACGAAACACAACTCATCTGGGATCTTGCCCGCCTGTCCGAAAAGTACGGCCCGCCCGGAGAAGCGGTTCTGCTCTACAAACTGGTACTGAAACATCACAAGGCCAATATCGACGAGAAGAAAGTCAGGCAGGAATACGATACACTGACCCGAAATGAAAAGGACTTGTACGTCCCACTCCAGCAGTACTACGAACTGGTAGCCTATCGCCGCGAAATCGACACCCTGCAGCCCCCGCAAGGGATCTTGTTGAACATGGGATACGGCGTGAATTCAGAGAAGGAAGATTACGGCCCGACCATTGGAAACATCGACAACATCCTCCTTTTTACATCCAAGCGGAATTCCATCAAGGATGCCTTCTCAAAAACGTATAACGAAGACCTCTTCTACACCATCAAGACCGACAGCATGTGGGGGTTTTCAGAGCCTTTCAAAAGCATTAACACGCAATACAACGAAGGCTCGGCGTGTCTGAGCAAGGACGGCAAACAACTATTTTTCGCACGGTGTAACTCACCGGACTCCTACGGGAACTGTGATATCTTCGTGGCAGACATGAAACCCGACAGCACCTGGGGTTTTATCAGGAATCTCGGTCCGCTTATCAACTCTCCCTCATGGGATTCACAGCCTTCGCTTTCGCACTCCGGCGATACGCTTTTCTTCGCCTCCGACCGGATCGGCGGCTTTGGCTTTTCGGATATCTATTATTCCCTTCGGGACGCCAATGGCAATTGGGGGCCCGCACAGAATATCGGCCCTGTGATCAATACACGGGGATTTGAAGTGAGCCCGTTCTTTCATCACAAATTCAATGTACTGTATTTCAGCTCCAACGGGCAGCCACTTAACTTTGGCGATTTCGACATCTACAAATCGTACCGGCAGGAAAAGAGCTGGGAAGAACCGAAGAACATCGGCCCATTGGTAAACGGCTCCGGCAGCGAATACTATTTCACCATCGATTCGGAATCGAACCATTTGTACTACGCGCGCTCGGCGGCAGACGACATTAATAATCTCGACCTTCACTCTTTTCCGGTGCCAATGGAAGCCCAACCGCTGGCCATCGCACGACTGACAGGCTCGCTGATCAACAGTGAAACAAAAAAGCCTTTCAGGGGGATCGTTTCAGTGATCGACCTTGACAAGGGTGTGGAAGTCGCGCCGAAATTTCTGCGGGAAGATGGATCGTTCGATTTCAGCCTCATCAACAAACGCAATTATCTGCTGATTATCCAGGGAGAAGATTTTTTCCGGATCGAAGAGTTATTCTTTATGGACGGCGACCACGAAATGCACCTTGAGGCCGAACCGATTGAGAGCAAGATCGCGTTCCAGTCGTTGGAATTTGAAAATGGTAAATCCGACATTCTCAAGGCGATGCATCCTGACCTGGACAAACTTGCAAACTTCCTCATCGATCACCCGCGGGTTCACCTGAGTATTTCAGGGCATACCGATTCGCAGGGAAGTGAAAACTCAAATCTCCGCCTGTCACAGGCGCGCGCGGACGCGATCAAAGCGTACCTGATCTATCAGTTTAAGATCGACCCGGCACGCATCGAAGCGCATGGTTATGGAAGCTCCAAACCCATTGTGGAGGAAAAGACCGACGAAGACCGCGGACTTAACCGGCGAGTCGAGTTCGAGATCAGAAAAATGGATCAATAGAAGAAGAGATATCACAAAAAAAAACCGATTCGTTTGAATCGGCTTTTTTTATCGAAGCTCCCTCATCAATTCTGGAAAGCCTTCAATATGTCGTTCGCAAAAATGAATACCATCAGCATGAGGATGATTACCATGCCCACCTTCTGCGCCGCTTCGAGAAATTTATCAGAAGGTTTTTTCCGCGATACCATCTCGTAGGTAAGGAACATCACGTGGCCACCATCCAGCGCGGGGATCGGTAATAAATTCATAAAGGCAAGTACCAGCGACAGGACACCGGTCAACGACCAGAACCTTTCCCAATCCCATTCGGAGCCAAACGCCTGTGCTATGCCCACCGGGCCTGACAGTGATTCCTTGGCGGATAGGACGCCCGTAATGATCTTTCCGAACGCGGTAACCTGTGTTTTAAGTTTTCCGAAGGCACGCGTCGCACCAAGGGGTATCGATTCGACGAAGCCATACTTCATCCGTACTTCGGCATCCTTCAGATAGTTTTCGGGTACTGTCGGCCAGAAGCCAATACCACCTTTTTCCTCGAAAGCGTCCTTAAAGGAAAGCGTTTGCCCTTCGCGCGAAATCTTAAAGGCTATAGAATCGCCCTTGGCATTACCGACAAGGGTGTAAAGTTCATCCATGTATTGGATGGGTGTTCCATTCACTTCGGTGAACACATCGCCCTTTTTCAGATCCACGCGATCAGCGATCGTGCCTTCCTTCACCTTTCCGATCATCGGGGGTATCCTGAAGCTCACGAAATTCTCCATGCCATCTTTCTTGTTGAACGCGGTGATGAAATCCGGCGGAATAGGAATGTCAATTTGTTTGCCGTTGCGTATAACCGTATAGGATGCGCTTGTCGCCAGCAGATATTCAGGTCGCAAAATATCTTCGGCATATTTAAAGTCCTGACCATTGACCTTGATGATCTGGTCACCCGTTTGCAAGCCGATCTTTTCGCCTACCGGCCCGACCAGGAAGCCGCCTTTGTTGTTGATCTCGTCTTTCAGGGTATAGGTATCGCCGAAGGCGTATGTGATGCCAATAAAGATCAGCACGCCGACTACGACATTGACAAAGATCCCGCCCAGCATTACAATAAGCCGTTGCCAGGCTGGTTTGGAGCGGAATTCCCAGGGTTGTGGCGGTAATTTCATGGTCTCCGTATCGAGCGACTCATCGATCATTCCCGAGATCTTCACATAGCCGCCCAGGGGAATGGCACTGATCGCATACTCCGTTTCACCTTTTCTGAACGACCAGATTTTCGGGGGAAATCCGATGGAAAACTGTTCCACGCGCATACCAAAATACTTCGCAGCCAACAAATGTCCCAGTTCGTGTACGGCCACCAAAAACGACAAGCTCAGTAAAACCTGAGCCACCATAATCATCCAATCCATTACTATTCTTTATGTTAATCTTTGTTCAATCGTCAAATTATAACCCTTAACCGTGTATCACCGCTGCATTGCCAGAAGACGCGTGGTCCTGTCGGTGTTCACATAATCCTCCAGGGAAGGATTCCTGATATAATCAACTTTCTGCAGACATCGTTCCACGATATCTGACATTTCCAGGAAACCCACGTTATCCTTTAAAAACTCGGCCACGGCAATTTCATTCGCTGCATTGAGGACACAGGGCATGTTTCCACCGCGGTTCAGGGCATCAAACGCCAGCGCAAGATTACGAAAAGTTTCCGTATCAGGTTTTTCAAATGTCAGCGCCGGGTACTTCGCAAAGTCAAACCGTGGAAAATCGCTTTTCAGGCGGTGCGGATAGGACAGCGCAAACTGGATGGGTAAACGCATATCCGGGAGGCCGAGTTGCGCTTTGATGGAGCCGTCTTCGAATTGGACCAGCGAATGAACGATCGACTGGGGATGTACAATTACCTCGACCTGCTCGGGTTTTAACCCGAACAACCAGCGGGCTTCGATGACTTCCAGTCCTTTATTCATGAGGGACGCGGAATCGATGGTAACCTTAGCGCCCATGGTCCAGTTCGGATGCTTGAGCGCCTGGCTCCTCGTCACGGTTTTCAGCGCTTCCTTTTTCATCCCGCGAAACGGTCCGCCGGAAGCGGTAAGGGTGATTTTCTCAATGCGATTGTGAAACTCACCGGTGATGCACTGAAATATCGCCGAGTGCTCGGAGTCAACAGGGTAAATATTAACACCTTTTTCTCTGGCCCGCCGGGTAATCAATTCCCCTGCCACGACAAGCGTTTCCTTATTGGCCAGTGCAATTGTTTTTCCTGCTTCGATGGCACTGAGGGTCGGCTTCACGCCAGAATACCCTACCAGTGCGGTCAGCACGACATCGATCTGTTCCATTTGTACAACCGAGCATAATGATTGCTCGCCCGCGTAAACCTTGACCGGTTCATGATGCAGCGCCGTTTTCACACGGTTATAATGTTGTTCGTTCAATATCACGACGGCGTTCGGCCTGAACTTCAGGGCTTGTTCGATCAGCAGCTCGCAGTTGTTCTGCGCCGTGAGTACTTCGACTTCAAAAGCTTCGGGGTGTGCGGCGATCACCTCCAGTGCCTGTGTACCGATGGAGCCCGTTGAACCAAGGATGGCTATGTGTTTCTTATCGTCCAAGAAGTAGATTTTAATCCGGTTGTGTTATCAATACTTGTAGCGCGTCGGCGATTTTCCGGTCGTTTGACAGGCGGGGTACTTTGTTCTGGCCGCCGAGTTTTCCCAGTGATTTCATGTAGTCGATGAAAGCGTTTTTCCGCAGTGCCGTAATCTTCAGCGTTTGTAAAATGTTACCGCTGATGAGGTCGTCGTAATAAACATTGAGGCCGCGCATCTGATGATCCAGTTCGACGGCAAAAGCTTCAGGATCCGATGGCGCGCGGGAGAATTCGATCAGCCATTCGTGATGCGGAAGACCGGATGCAGGCGTTACCTGCGGCGCTACGGTAAATTCGATCAACGACGCTTCGGGAAATTTTTCCATGGTAAACTTCATCGCTTTTTCCACTTCTTCGCCGATCACGTGTTCACCAAAAGCGGAGATGAAATGCTTGATCCTTCCTGTCACCAGTATCCGGTACGGGTTTTTTGAAATAAATTTTATGGTATCGCCGATGGAATATCCCCACAAACCGGCGTTACTATTGATAATCAACGCGTAGTTTTTGTCCAGTTCCACTTCCCCGATCGACAATCGGCGCGGGTTTTCGGTGAAGTATTCTTCGGCGGGTATGAACTCGAAAAATATTCCGCTGTCAAGCAGCAACAGCAGACCGGGATGGATCTGTGAATCCTGGTAAGCGATAAATCCTTCTGATGCCGGGTATGTCTCGACAGACGCGATCTTTTTTCCGATCGATTCCTCCAGCCGGGCACGGTAGGGTTCGAAGTTCACACCGCCATAAACGAACATCGAAAAGTTCGGGAAAACGTCCTTGATCTTCTTTCCGGTTCGCGCCTGTATGCGATCGAAATACATCTGCACCCATGGTGGTATGCCGGAGATCAGCGTCATGTCTTCGTGGATCGTTTCATCGATGATCTTCTCGAGTTTCTCTTCCCAATCCTGGATGCAATTGGTTTCGTACGTGGGTTTCTGATTCGACCTGAGGTATGCCGGAACATGGTGGTTAACGATACCGCTAAGCCTTCCTGTTTTTATACCGGCCTTTTCATCCAGCTCGGGACTACCCGACAGGAAGATCAATCCACCATCCAGGAACGTCGCGTGACCACTTTCGTGTACATAGCTCAGGAGTGCGTTGCGGGCACCGTTGATGTGATTCGGGACCGACTGCCTGGAAATGGGTATGTATTTGGTGCCGGAAGTCGTGCCGGATGTTTTTGCGAAATATTCCGGCTTGCCTTTCCAAAGGATGTCGGGCTTTCCCTCCAATACCTGGCCGACGTAGCCTTTCAGCGCTTCATAGTCACGAACCGGCACCCTTTTTTTGAAATCGTCGTAACTATGAATGTCTGCAAAATCATGGTCTTTCCCGAAAACGGTGGCCCTTCCCTGTTCGATGAGGTGACGAAATGTCTTTAGTTGATACCTTGCCGGCTGCATTGACCACTTTCTTGTTTCAGCAGCAATGTATGCGGCAAAAGGCTTTGCCAGGATTGACCGAATTCCCATAAGCTGCAAGATAATAATAGAATATTGTGCTAAAAACTTATGGCTTTGACCTCAAAAACTATCTTCCGGGCAGTGCGGCCATACCTTATCTTTGGCAGAATTTCCAGGCTGGCAAAACTTTTGCAAGTCACGGGGCATCGCGTAGTATTAATTTCCTTGTATGAAACAAACCATAAAGATCACCCTGATTGCCTTTCTCGCCGGTTTTGCGGGTTCCTTTACATTTGACCGGTATTTCGCAGGTCCGGAAACCGATGGTACAGGAGACCATGCGACCTTCCGCGCTGTCAACTACGATTCACCCGTCAGTGTATTGCCCTCCCACCGCGACAACGTGGCGGATGCTGCACCCGTTGATTTCAGCGAAGCGGCCGCAAAAGCAATCCCGAGCGTGGTCTATATCAACAGTATTTCGAGGGGCACCAGCTACTCTTACTGGGACTGGTTTTTCGGAGAAAGTGGCAACAGCAGGACGCAGGTAAGCAGCGGGTCTGGCGTGATCTTTACACAAGACGGTTATATTATGACGAACAATCACGTGGTTGAAACCGCGGAGCGCATCGAGGTAAACTATAACAAACGGGTATATCCGGCTGAACTGATTGGAACCGACCCTTCGACCGACCTGGCCGTGATCAAGATCCAGGCGACGAACCTCCCGGCCATTACGCTCGGAAGCTCAAAAAATGTGCAGGTCGGTGAATGGGTGATCGCGGTCGGCAACCCCTATACACTGGCGTCCACGGTGACAGCCGGCATTGTCAGCGCAAAAGGCCGCCGGATTGGGATCCTGGAGGATAAATTCCCAATTGAATCATTTTTACAAACAGACGCGGCCATCAACCCGGGTAACTCCGGGGGCGCGCTGGTCAACAAGAGCGGCGATCTTGTCGGGATTAACTCCGCCATCCTGTCGCGCACGGGTTCGTACACCGGCTATGCTTTTGCCATTCCAATTGACATCGCCAAAAAAGTCTTCAATGATTTAGTCAAGTACGGGATAGCCCAAAAGGCGTTTTACGGCGGCAGCGTGGTTGATTATGATTTCGAGCATGCCAAAAAATACGACCTGCCAACCGATGTGACGGTCTTCAACGGCGTGCTCCTCGAACAACTCGACCGCGAGGGACCGGCAGCGCAGGCAGGCCTTAAACTCGGTGATATCATCACGCGGATCGACAACGTCGAAGTCAACAGTCAAAGCGCTTTTGAAGAAGAGCTCAGCTACCACAATCCTGGCGACAAGATCACTATTACTTATCTGCGCAACGGGAAATCACACACCACATCCCTGGTGCTGGTGAACCGCAGCGGCAGCACGGAACTGATCAAGCGAAAAATCCTGTCGGACGCAACCCTTGGCGCGTCGTTCGAGGCAACGCAGTATGGTGTGAAAATATTTAAGATCCGTGAAAACAGTGTTCTGAAGCAAATTGGCGTTCCTGAAAACTTTACCATTGTAGCCCTTAACCGGCAACGTGTCGATAAGCCTGAAGAGGTTATCGATTTCTTTCACAAATACAAAGGGCGTGTCTTTATGTACGGGATCAACAGCTCGAAGCAGCAGGTGGAAATACGGCTGGAAATACGGTAAGGGACTACACTTACAGGTTAGAAGTTGCAGTTTACAGGTCGTGCTTGCCTGAAAAAAGTTGACCGTTTTGGAGGTTTAAGTTGCGGCCGGAAATTAAGGTTTGAACATGCGGTGTGGCACGCTGATAGAAAGCAGACTTCCTTTGGACCGGAAACGGATCAGGAAACGCGAAGCTTTAGTTTTTTGCCGAGTTCATCGACGTTGCTTTTGAAGTTTGGGTCGGTTTTCATCATATCTTCGACAGATTCGAGCGCGTGGATGACGGTACTGTGGTCACGTCCGCCGAAGTTCTCACCGATGAGGGCTAACGTAAGTTGTGTATAGCGTTTACAGAAATACATGGCGACCTGGCGGGGAATAACGATCTCGCGTTTCTTCACTTTTCCCTTCATGGCTTCGAGGTCAACCTTAAAAAATTCAGCCACGGTTTTCTGAATAAAATCAACGCTGACATCAGACTGGATCTCTTTAATGATGTTCTTCAGTACTTCCTTCGCCAGCTCAAGGTCAATTTCCTTTTTGAGCAACGTTGCATGGAATATCAGGGAATTCAAAACACCCTCCATGTCGCGCAAGTTGGTATCGACGCTGTACGCAAGATATTCAGATACCTCCGTGGGGATCTCAATTCCATCCGCCAGCATTTTGCGATTGATGATGGCGAGCTTCGTTTCAAAATCAGGCTCCTGGAGATCGGCTGTCAATCCCCACTTGAAACGGGACAACAATCTTTCCTGGAAACCCTTCATATCGCGCGGCGGACAATCACTTGTCATGATGATCTGCTTGCCCGATTGATGAAGCTGGTTGAAAATATGGAAGAACATTTCCTGCGTTTTCTCACGGCCGGCGAGAAATTGCACATCGTCCAGGATCAGCAGATCTACCTGCAGGTAAAAATTCTGGAATTCCTGGATCTTGTGATTCTGGAGCGCATTGAGAAATTGGGTGGTGAAGTCATTTTGATCGACGTACAATACCACCTTACCCGGCATATTGTTTTTGATCTCATTGCCGATCGCCTGTACAAGGTGTGTCTTTCCCACACCGACGCCGCCATAAAGCATCAGCGGGTTGAACGAAGTAACCCCGGGTTTTTTTGCGACGGCCAATCCCGCCGAACGCGCGAGCCTGTTGCAATCTCCCTCCACAAAATTATCGAAGGAATATGTCGGGTTGAGCCGCGAATTTACGGTTTGCGGATTCAGTGCTTTGAACGTGAACGGCGAGTAGTCATCGGCGCCGAAGCCGTTGTTATTCATGGCGCTTCTCCTGTTGCCCGCACCATTCACCGGGTAGTTAACCGACACGGGTGGTACCTGTTGGTTACCGCTGTCGACCACAACTGAATATTCCAAACGGCCGGAAGGACCCAACACGGTATGGATTGCCTTCTTTAACACGGGTACATAATTATCCTCGAGCCATTCGTAAAAAAATTGCGAAGGTACCTGAATGGTAAGCACATCACCCTCCACGCGCAAGGGAACGATAGGTTTGAACCATGTCGTGAAATTTTCATCACCGACATTTTCCCGAATTACTTCGAGACAATCATTCCATACTGTGCCGCAGCTAACTTCCATGTGCCATGAGGGGGTTTGGATTGTTTATCTTCCGCCGGGGAAAGGGAGACAAAGATGTGAAAAAAGAGTTCAAGAAAACAAGCCCGCAAGTGCTTGATTTTTCGAAAAAAAAGTTGCTTCGAAAAATATTAAAACGAAACACAATGGGTTGGACAAAACTTACTTAAAATTGGGTTGAATTTGATTGCATGGCCGAAAAATCATTTCTTTCACTGCTCCGTGAAACATTTTCTGCGCGTAACCTCGACGATTGGAAACATGCAGCTGGTCAGGAGATTGACGGGCAGGATCCATTCAAAAAACTGGCGTGGAAAAATGCTGATGGATTAACTTTTCTTCCGTACTACGACCATACAAAAATCGACGAAACACATTACCTGAAAAAATTTCAGGCTTTGCCTCGACGATCACCGCACGCAGGTCCCGGCAACTGGATCAATCTTGCGCATGTGCCGGTTTCCGACGCACTGACGGCAAACCAACTGGCGCTGTCACATTTGCAGCATGGCGGGGATGGACTCCTCATCGATCTTCCGCAACATAATCCAGTCGACTTCGACGTTCTGCTCAATACGATAGACTGGCCTTATTGCACCCTTTCTTTCAGAAGCGCGTCGCAACGCTCAATCGATCAGCTTCAGGCCTATATTGAACAGAAGCACTATCCTGCGAACACTTTGCACGGAACACTATTCTGGGAAGATCTATCAGCCCTTGCGCCGGTCGCTTTCACGGGTTTTGAAAATCAAAAAAATATAAGATGTCTTGGTGTATGGGTCTCCTCCGCAACACCCGTGACAGAAATCGTACACGCACTTACGCAGGGCGTTGCATTGATCGAGCATGCAGCACAAAAAAATGATCTTCCGGGTGCGATTGTTGCATCCATCGCTTTTTCTCTCGCCGCGGAAACTAACCTGCTGCATACCATCGCAAAATTTAAAACATTGCGTATGCTGTGGTTTCAGGTTGCCCAGGCCTACGGTCTGAAAGATTACACACCTGACCTGCTCGATCTTCACGCCCGCGCGGATGTTTATACTTCACCCCAGTTCGGGCCGCGGGAGAACCTGATCAGCGGAACAACCGCTGCCCTCGCGGCTGTACTCGGCAACTGCAACGCACTTACTGTTTTCAGCGCTGACAACAGCAAGACATCGCTTCGGATCGCACGCAACGTTTCCAACATCCTGCGTGAGGAATCTCATCTTGACAAGGTCGCCGATCCACTCGCCGGTTCCTTCGCGGTTGATACCATGGTACACGAACTCGCGCAGGAAGCATG
>DASPJC010000449.1:0-6350 GCA_035628815.1 Ohtaekwangia sp.
TTGGGATAAAAGGCCGGACCAGTAACGGCGCTTCCGTCTGTCCCATAAAAATATCACCGGCAACAGACAGGCTTTCCGCGCCCGACAGGCGCATGGTACGGCTCATCACCCAGGCGAAACCGTAAACGATCTTCTGCAGTAATCCGAGGTGATAAAGCCCCGCCGTCACCGACGAGAAAAAAATTACGGATGGCAAGGTCTGAAATGCAAAGAGAAAACCGAGACTGTGACGAACGCCGGGCGTCGTGGCGGAGTTCCTGGCAAGGTCGCCGTATAAAAACTCGGCACCTTTTTGCGCGAACCCCAGAAACAAGATGAATTTTTCGCTCAGGAAGTCGAAGAAAGCCTGGGCGGCAGAAACTTTGGCGATGAGCAGTCCGAAAATGATCTGCAGCACGATGCCGGTGACGACCAGTTTCCAGTCGATGGCTTTGCGGTTGGCGGAGAACAAATAACCAATGCCTACGATGAACACCAAGCCACCAAGCGCACGCAAATAGTCCATAGGTTTTACCAGAGCGGGATTAACAGCACCTTTAAATCAACCGCCGGCAACTCGGACGGCATTATGACGTATAAAAACAAAAGCATAAGGACCGCTTATGCTTTGACTGAATCAGTTTCTTTTTCCCAGCTCATCGCGGATTTTGGCCGCTCGTTCATAATCCTCCTTATCGATCGCTTCTTTCAGCAGTTCATTCAACCGGTCGACGCTGTAGTTTTTAAAGTCATCTTTCCGCCCGCTCTCTTTCTTCACTTTCGCTTTTTCGGCTTTTGGTTCCGGCTTTTCCTCCTCAGCCTCGTCTGTCAATACGATACCGGCTTCAGCGAGGATATTTTCGTAGGTGAAAATCGGTGAGTCGAACCGCAGCCCGATGGCGATTGCATCGGAAGGACGCGCATCGATCTCGGTTTTCTTGAGCCCGTCTGAACAAACGATCTTCCCGAAGAATACACCCTCTTTCAGGTCCGATATAATGATCTCCTCCACCGTAAAGTGAAAATTGTTCGCGAATGATTTGAAAAGGTCGTGCGTCATCGGCCGGTTCGGTATGATCTTTTCGATCTCGATGGCGATCGCCTGTGCTTCAAACATGCCGATGATAATAGGAAGTCTTCTGTTACCTTCAGTCTCTCCCAGCACCAGCGCAAACGATCCGGTTTGAGACTGACTGGATGAAAGACCTAATATTTCGAGTTTTATCTTTTTCACGCGGTTACACCCCAGCTTTCAATGTTTTTACAACTTACAAAATTCAACCATCCGCCCATGTGCTTCTGAAAATTATTTTGCCGCTTTCAGGGCTTCTGTCAATTTTGGTACTACCTCAAAAGCGTCACCAACAATTCCATAGTCGGCCGCTTTAAAGAATGGCGCATCAGCATCTTTATTGATAACAACAATACATTTTGAAGCATTCACACCCGCTAAATGTTGTATGGCACCTGAAATACCCACAGCGATGTACAATTGTGGCGCCACCTTCACACCAGTCTGACCGACGTGCTCGTGGTGCGGTCGCCATCCCATATCCGACACCGGCTTGCTGCAGCCCGTTGCCGCATGCAATACTTTTGCAAGCTCCTCCAGCATCCCCCAATGTTCAGGACCTTTCATACCACGACCGCCCGATACAACAATGTTGGCTTCGGGAAGCAATACTTCACCCGTTGCTTTTTCAGACGAAAGGATCTTCGCGGAAAAATCGGCATCCGAAAGCGCCACGGTATAAGGTGTTACGGTCGCTGTTCCGCCGATCTCTTTAATCTCCGCCGCGTTCTTTTTTATGGCGATTACTTTCTTCTGGTTTTTCAATGCGACCTTCATAAAGGCTTTGCCGGTATAGATGCTTCGCTTCACGATAAAGTCAGCGTTGGTCTCGGGAAGCTCCACGACGTTCGTCGCGAGGCTTGCGTTTATTTTGGTGGCGATGCGGGCTGCAACAGGTGTTCCCAGAGATGAGCCCGCCAACACCAGTATGTCTGCCTTCTCGTCTTCAAGCGCTTTTACCAGGACGGAAGCAAAGACCTGAATAATACCCTGATTCAATTTCGGATCGGCGGCATGAAGAACCTTCTGTGCGCCGTATTTACCGAGCGACGCCAGTTCCTGCTGATCTGCTTCGCCCAAGGCAATGGCTGTGACGGGTGCTCCCATTGCATGCGCATAAGCGACGGCTTCTATCGATGTTGCTTTTATTTTACCTTCTGCACTTTCAACAAAAACGAGTGTGGCCATTGGATATCGGATTATGTGAGGTATGTATACTATAAAACTTTTGCTTCGTTCTTCAGGAGAGAAACAAGTTCACCGACTGCATCTGCCGGAATCATTTTCACCGATCCTTTCGGCGGCGGAAGCTCAAACTGGTGAAGTTTCAGACCGCTGTCAACGGCTTTCGGTTCAACGACTTTCAGGGGCTTTGTACGGGCGGACATAATACCCCGCATGTTCGGGATCTTCCATTCCGCGATGGGTTCCTGGCATCCCGCGACCAGCGGCAGGCTTACTTCCAGGTACTCCTTACCACCTTCGATTTCCCGGGCGAGCCTGGCCTGGCTTCCTTCAAGATCGAGCTTCATGACCGGCGACACAGACGGTATGCCCAGCATTTCTCCCACGATACCATGCACCACACCGCTGTTGTAGTCGATCGACTCACGACCCATCAGGATCAGGTCGTAACCAACCGGCTTGGCATGTTCGGCAATTTGCGCCGCTACGAAATAGGCGTCCGTGGCTTCTGCGTTGACACGTATGGCATCATCGGCACCGATCGCCAGCGCCTTGCGGATGGTCGGTTCGGTATCGGCCAGACCAACGTTCAGAACAGTCACCGTCGTGCCGGGCGTAGCTTCCTTGATCTCGATGGCACGCGCCAGTGCGTAGTCATCGTATGGCCCTATGATAAACTGGACGCCGCTGTTATCGAACCTGGTATTGTTGTCGGTAAATTTGATTTTGGAAGTGGTATCGGGGACGTGGGTAATGCAGACTAATATCTTCATCTTGCTCTAAATCAATGCGTTCAAAAGTAATTTTCCAAACAGGGCTCAAGATACAAAAATCCGATTTCCAAACGCCAAATTTTTAAAATTTCAGAATTTCAATTTTGAACCGCTATTTTGCCCCGCGATGAACCGACTCCGCGAGCTTCAGAAATTTCTCGACGAGGATCCCCACGATCCTTTCAACCGCTATGCGCTGGCGCTGGAGTATCAGAAAACAGATACCGCAAAAGCCATTGAACTGTTCGAACAACTGGTAAGGGAACACGGTGATTACCTGCCGGTATACTATGCTTTTGGAAAGTTATCGGATGCCACGGGCGACAGGCAAAAAGCCATCGATGTGTTTAAGCGGGGTATCGAAAAAGCACGCGATCAACAACAGCATAAAACGCTGCGCGAGCTACAAAGTGCGCTGGATGAGTTGTTGTATGAATAACCATGCGAAGAAAATCATTCCACGCTCTCCTTACGCGAAACGAAACGCGCCAGGATTGCCCGCTTGTTGAGCTCCAGTAACTTCCTTGACGTGAGATAGTGTATCACTTTTTCTTCAAGGAACTGATGCAACGGCAGAAGTATTGAAATCAGGCCGATCTTGATGGCGAGTATCTTCCACGGTTCCCCGTGCGTCCAGTGATGGATCTTATTGTCGGCAATCAGAATAATGAATTCGAAAAGAAAGATAAAAGCGAAAAACCCCAGCACCCGGATCGTCGTGTGCGAAACTTTAAAGATACCGAACATTACCAGGAGAATGAAGACAGCAACGATGGCGATGGTAATGCCCATATATTGAATATTGTGCCGTGCGCGTGTGGCCTCTTGTTCCAGCAACGCCTCGCGGGCTTTGCGCTTGTTCTCATTTTCAATTTCGAGCTGCAACAGGTCTTCTTCGGCTGCCAGCCCAGGCTGTCTTTAATTGTTGATGCAATTCGCTATAGGCATAAGCGCTCTTAAAATCATTAAGCTGCATATAAAGAAAATCCATTTCCCCAGCCACCCGCATACGCAGTGACAGGTCTTTCATGTGGTCGCCAATGATCTCGGCTTTCTTTGCATATACCAGCGCATTTTTGTAGTCCTCGCGCTTTTTAAAATGTCTCACCATGTTATTGTAAAACCAGAAGCGGTTCGACCTGCTGGCATTTTCTTCCAGCACCGGCTCTGCCCGCTTTAAAAAATAATACGCGGAGTCAAGTTTTCCCATCTGGGTGTAACCCATGCCATATGCCTGGTCGATGAAGTAAAAGAACCCGGATCCTTTCAGGAACGCCGTCAGTTCGGGCCGGGCCTTAAACAGTTGAAGCGCCTGATCCACTTTGTTATCAGCCGCATACATATCGATCATCTGAAAGTAGGTGTTAATTTTTACCGACTGCAGTTTAAGGGTGTCCGCCAGGGCGAGTGCTCTATTGTAAAAACTTTCCGCCATATCGTACTGGCCGGCTTGTGTGTAGATCAATCCGAGCATATTATAGGGATCCAGTCTGTCAATCCCCCGGCCAGCCTATTGGCGATAGCAAATGATTTTGTAAAGCTGATCTTTAGCTTTTTCGTAGTCACCGATATCCTGGTAAAATTTGGCCATGCTCCGGTAGGAAGCCTTTCGTAAGAAATAATTGCCTGACTTCTCAGCCACTTCCAGCGCCTGCAGATAATTCCGGAACGCCAGCATCATTTCCTTTTTTGCCAGGTAAGTATCTGCCAGGAAACTGTATGCATATACCGTGAGCGAGTCTTCCGCGATACTATTGGCCAGCGACAGTGCGGTGTTATAAGGGTTAATGCTTTTTCGTAGTCACCATCGGCCTTAGCCCCCATGGCCAGGTAAATGTCTGACCATGCTTCCATCTCGGTTAACTGCTGCGTGCCAGGTCAAATGCCGGCTGCGCATATTGCCGGCCTTGTTGATATTGTCCTGGAGGCCGCCCACATTGTAATGTCGTCGCGCATTGTGTAACAGCGACAGGATGATAAGTTTCCGGTCACGGCTCATTTCCGCGACCTGCTGTTGTTGCATAGCATATTTTTCGGATAACCCGGTCTATACTCATGTAATAGTTCGAAAGCTGACCAAGCCAGCGTACCTTCTGTTCGGGCGTCGATGCTTGTTCGAGGTTTTGCCTGAGGCTGTCGGCAAAAAGATTCTCCTGCGCCTGGGTACTCACAGTAAGCCATAGCAGGCAACATACCGCACAAAAATTCCGGATCATACGAGAAGAATTTGCATAAATATATCGAATCGGATAACAGGTCAGCAACGCAGTGCCATTTTTAGCAGCGTTTAGTTGTTCAATGCGCCGTCATCCACCCAGCAGGAAATGATCTCGATTTGTGCTGCGGATAAACTGCCGTCGAAGGGCATACTTCTGTCCAGGGTCTTCGACTTGATGCTGCCCGCGTAGAATTTTGCAGAGCTGTAGACCCGAAAGTCATTGGATCTCGAAATACCGTTGTGACAGCCTGTCGTGGCACAATGGGTGGTCAGCAACGGCTTGATGTCGTTTGCCCAGCTCACACCGGATTGTCCCCGCGGCACCGTAATATTCAACGACAGGATACACTCCGTGTTATCCATCACCTCGATGTGGTGATACCCCGCGGATAATCCCGTGAAAATATTATTGTCCGAAAACGCGCCATCGTCAATCCGGTACTGGTAGGGCGGATTGCCCTCGGCGATTTCGACCGCCACGGTACCATTACCCGACAAACATTCCGTATCCTCGGTCATTGTCGTGATGAATGAAATGCCCGTCGCAGTTACTTTGATGTTATCCAGAACGGCAAAACAGCCATTGGCATCTCGTAGCCGTAAGGTGTAAATACCGGGACGCAGTCCCGTCTGATCTGCTGTCTGTCGCAAGCCATCATTCAGAAAAAAGCTGTACGGCTCACGACCGCCACCAGCGGTGATAAAAATGGCACCCTCACTGGAAGCACAACCGGCCGCCGAACGGATTGAGTCCAACGTAAGCGTCAGGTTTTGCTTTGTGCAATTGACCGCGATCTGTGTATCATGATTCACACACGCGGAACTAAAAAGGAACAAGGTGAAAAGAGCGGCGGTTCGGGTCAAGGCTACAGGTTACAGGTTCAAAGTTACAGGTTCAAGGTTAAAGGTTCAAGGTTAGGTTGCAGGCCCTGCGACCGACATCAGAATCCCGCATCCAGAATCGAGCATCCGGAACTCTCCAAGCGCAAGATTTTGCGCTTCAACACTAAGTTTCAAATACAGCACGCTGTAATTTTAAGGATATTTCTACTATCCAATATCTTTCGTTTGCCAGCATCCAGGAATCCAGCGTCCAGAACCGAGCATCCTCCCAGCGCAAGAT
>DASPJC010000450.1:0-5423 GCA_035628815.1 Ohtaekwangia sp.
CGGCCACTTTCAGGATAATGTCTTTCGCAGCAGTCCACCCGTTGAGTTTACCCGTTAGTTTGATACCGATAAGCTTGGGAAACTTGAGCTCCCACGCCATGCCTGACATGACATCGACGGCGTCGGCACCACCGACACCAATAGCCACCATACCCAGACCACCAGCGTTCACGGTATGTGAGTCTGTGCCGATCATCATCCCGCCGGGAAAGGCATAGTTCTCCAGTACAACCTGGTGAATGATACCGGCACCGGGGCGCCAGAATCCAATCCCGTATTTAGCGGAGACTGATGCCAGGAAGTCGAATACTTCCTTGCTTTCCTGTGAGGCATGTTTCAGGTCTTCGGTTGCGCCGGTTTTGGCAATGATCAGGTGATCACAATGTACCGTTGAGGGTACGGCAACCTTGGGACGTCCTGCGGACATAAACTGCAGGAGGGCCATCTGGGCCGTTGCGTCCTGCATGGCGACGCGATCCGGGGCAAAGTCAACATATGATTTTCCGCGCCCGAAGTCTTCCGGTTTCTGATCCGTGTGGAGATGGGAGTAGAGGATCTTTTCCGACAGGGTCAGCGGACGGTTTACTATTTTTCTGGCTTTTGCAATGCGTGCAGGCATCTGCTGATACAATGCCTTGATCATGTCTAAATCGAATACCATAAATGTTTAATGTTAAAACGATGCTAAAGTAGTAATTTTTTCTTCCGTTTTGACTTCACCGGAATTCTGACTGGTAGCATTCGTCCCGCCTGCGGATATGCGGATCTTATCCAGAAACTCACTGAGCTGCCGGGCCTCCGCGGGTGAAAGGTTCTGAAGAAGCTTATCAAAGCTGTCCACAGACGGTTGCATGGCCTCCAGGAGGAGAAGGCCCTTGGGTGTAATCTTTACCTCAACTTTGCGTTTGTCGTTCTCACAATATTCTCTTGTGATCAATTCTTTCAGGCGCAAACGTTCTACGATGCGCGACGCATCCGACATCTTATCCAGCATACGGTCCTTTATAAGGTTGACCGAGGCGTGGCCGGGGTACTGGCCCCGAAGGATGCGCAATACGTTATACTGTTGTCGGGTGATGTCATATTTCTTCAACATGGCATTCATCTTGTCGACCAGAAAATAATGGGTATGAAGGATGTTCAGGAAGGCCTTGTGATAGTCTGATCGAAACTCTTTCTGTTGGATATCTTCTTCCAGTGACATAGTGAAAACGGCTATCTGGTTAGGGAAGCCAAAATAGCCATTTCCGGATAATTAAGTATCCCGTTACCGGATTAATCCACCGATCGATTTTATTTGGTGTTGATGTAATTCAAAAACTCCCTTTTGTAATTTTCATCGAGAAATTTTCCGGAGAAATAAGCCGTTCCGGTTTTGCTGTTCGTGTCCCCGACACCCCGCGAGGCAACGCACATATGGTTGGCATCCACGACCACGCCGACATCGCCTGTGTGCAGCACCCGTTCAATCTCCTTGCCGATCTGAACGGTCAGCCGTTCCTGTACCTGTGGCCGCTTGGCAAAGTACTGGACAATCCGGTTGATCTTCGAAAGCCCGATCACCTTCCCGCTGGAAAAGTAAGCCACATGGATCTTGCCGTAAATCGGTACAAAATGGTGCTCGCAGTGGGAATAAAAGGTGATGTCCTTTTCGACCAGCATCTGGTCATAATTGTATTTGTTTTCAAACAGCCTGGCGTGCGGCCTGTTCTTCGGGTTCAGGCCACTGAATACCTCTTTCACATACATTTTGGCTACCCGCCGGGGTGTGCCTTTAAGGCTGTCATCTGTAAGGTCGAGACCCAGGATATGCATGATCTCGCGAAAATGTTTTTCAATCTTCTCTATTTTCTGTTCGTCATCCTGTTCGAATGCGTCCGGTCGCAGGGGCGTGTCGGCGGCGGAAGAAAAGTGATCTTCAGCGATATCATCATCCTCCGGCTTATGCGGCTGGATATTCAACGAAATTCCTTTCTGTCTCATACAAGGTGATTTTCAGTTCTAGGTTACGATCAAGTTTCTCGCGCAGGATCTGCCAGATAACCACGGCAATGTTCTCCGCCGTCGGATTGAGGTTGGCAAAATACTCGGAATCCAGGTTTAAATTTTTATGGTCAAATTTCTGCAGCACTTCCTCCCGGATCAGGTCGCTGAGCTTTTTCATATCATAAACGTATCCCGTCTGCAGGTCGGGCTCTCCGATAACGCTTACCACCAGTTCGTAGTTGTGGCCGTGAAAGTTCGGGTTGCTACATTTCCCAAACACCGCTGCATTCGTGGCGTCGTCCCATTGCGGATTGAAAAGGCAATGCGCGGCGTTAAAATGTTCCTTGCGTGAAACTTTTATTTTCATTCGTATAAAGGTAAACAGGTTTGTCTTTAAAAGGTTCAATAAGGGTGCCTGTTGGCCTGGCTCCTTAAGAAAGGCCCCAAGCCTGATCTTAAGAAATCCAGGTGAACATCTTTAACGGCAAGGTAGGGATTGGATGCACTTACCCGCCATTCCGGTACAGGTCATGTCGTTTAATTTTGGGCGGTGTTAAAAAGAGCTGCGATTATGCTTTAGTTGGCGATATGCCGATGTACTGAGCCTTAGTTTTTTATGTAGAGCGACCTCAACCCATTTTTGTCCCGTTTAAGGATGAGACTGCCGGCAGTGAGCCTGAATCGGGCGATCTCATGAACGGCTGCTGCATCGATGTTAACGATGCCGGCGAGAAAAATATGCCTGATTGTTCGCATGCTGAACCTTTTGTGCTTGATTTGTGGTTTGTCAGGGCATGCATTGGCTATACAATGCCAACAGCGTAAAGAATGCTGCTAAAAGGAGGCGGTATTTGGGGCTCACGGTGATAGGGTTTAAAAATAAGTATCGAATATAGTAAGATCAAGTAAATGTTCATAATTCAGGTGTTAAAAATCTGATTGTAAGAGCGTTATAATGGATTACTTAACTGATTAGTTCGCATGAAATTTGAAGAAATCGCGGCAAGGCTGGAGGCCTACAAGGCGTCGGGAAAATCGCTTTTCACCACGTCTTCTTTCCAATCGCACAGCCTTGTGCTGGTCCACATGCTCAGCCGTATCGATAAATCCATCCCCGTCTACTTTATCAATACCGGGTATCATTTTCCGGAAACCATGCAGTTCCGCGATCACATCACCGAACTGTTTGGCATCAATACGATAGACCTTAAATCGGACGTGCCGAAGTTCATGCAACGCGACTACGATGGCAGGTTGCTTTTTACCTCTGACCCGGATCACTGCTGTTACCTGAACAAAACCCAGCCGATGGATGCGATCCTGTTGTCGCATGATATATGGATCAATGGTGTCCGCGCCGACCAAAGCGCAACCCGAGCTGCCATGAAGGTGGAACAGCCTGCCAAGCACGGCTGTGTCAGGTTTCATCCCATGCTGGACTGGAATGCCAAAATGATCTGGGAGTATCAGAAGCAGTACAACCTGCCGCGGCACCCCCTGGAAGAAAAAGGCTATGTCAGTATAGGATGTGAACCATGCACCCGTAAATTGGACCCCGAAATGCAGGAACGTGAGGCCCGCTGGTTTGGTCTCAACAAAGTGGAATGCGGACTGCACACCGATTTAATTAACAAGTAATAATGAAAGTATTGGTTACCGGGGGTGCCGGCTATCTCGGCACCGAGCTTATTAATTTGCTCATTGCCAACCCCGCCGTAGAACAAGTTATTATATATGACAACCTGAGCCGTCCCAACTACAACGTGTTCCTGGGATTGCGGCTTCAGAAGCATTTCAAGCTTTCATTTGTCAAAGGCGAGTTGCTCGATTCGCGGGCGCTCCGGAAGATCCTCAAAGGCGTCGATGTCGTCTATCACCTGGCAGCAAAAGTAACGACGCCGTTTGCAAACGCAGACGCGCACTCCTACGAACAGGTCAACCACTGGGGCACCGCAGAGCTGGTCTATGCCGTCGAGGAAAGCAACGTTAAAAGGTTCATATATACCAGCAGTACAGGTGTTTATGGTTCTTCAAAGGATGCTGTGGATGAAACGGCAGCGCCGGATCCACAGACCCTTTACGCCATTTCAAAGCTCCGTGGCGAAGATCATGTGAGAAGGCTTTCATCCAAGATCGACACCTATATCATGCGTTGTGGCAATGTTTACGGCTACAGCAAAAGCATGCGCTTCGATGCCGTGATCAACAAATTTGTATTTGAAGCCAACTTCAATAAGATGGTCACCATCCAGGGTGACGGCAAGCAGTCCCGAACCTTCATCCACATCGAGATGGTGGCCAAGGCGCTCGCCAACCTTTTGCGCGCACCGCTTGAAAGCGGGACTTACAATCTCGTCGAGCGGAACCTGAAAGTGATTGATATCCTGGATGTGCTGAAGGACCAGATCCCCCCGCTGGAATTTATCTTCATCAACCAGCACCTGAGTCTGCATGAACTGAATGTGAAAGTAAATGCACGGGTGAACGATCTTTTGGGTGCGCATAATCCACGGACCCTTAACGAAGAATTGGCGGAGTTCCTCGGGAAGTTCAGTTTCTAGGGAATGCGGTAAAGACGTTAAATATCCTGCATGCAAGAAATCGCCGTCATCATTATTTTGCTTGCTGTTGTCACGGCGCTGGCGGAAATCACGGATAAGATCAGGATCCCTTACCCGATTCTGTTGGTGCTTGCCGGGATCGGCATCGGGTTTATTCCCGGGTTGCCGCACATATCCCTGCATCCTGAAATCGTCTTCCTGGTCTTCCTTCCCCCGATACTTTATTATGCCGCGTGGTCTACTTCGTGGCCCGATTTCAAGGCGGCAAAACGCCCCATTACGTTACTCGCCATTGGTTGTGTGATCTTCACCACGTGCACCGTGGCGTGGATCGCGCACACTTTTATTCCAGGCCTGGGTTGGCCGGGAGCATTTGTGCTGGGTGCGATCATCTCGCCACCGGATGCTGTCGCCGCCACCGCCGCCACAAAAGGTTTGGGACTGCCGCGAAGGGTGATCACTGTTCTGGAAGGTGAGAGCCTTGTCAACGACGCCACGGGTTTGATTGCTTATCGCTACGCCGTCGCGGCAGTTGTTTCAGGCACCTTCAGTATTAATCAGGCCGGGATCCAGTTCGTCATTGTTGCGATTGCCGGAATCCTGCTGGGCCTGGTGATCGCCGTTATTTTCAAGTGGATCCACAGTATCACGCCCGACAATCCGACCAACGATACGACGCTGACTTTTCTGGCGCCCTACATCGCTTACCTGTCCGCCGAAGCCATCCATGTATCGGGTGTACTGGCAGTGGTCACGGCCGGGCTTTACCTCAGCTGGAACTCCAGCACCATGTTCAGTCAGCAAACCCGGCTGCAGGCTAATGGCGCCTGGAACACCGTGATCTTCCTGTTGAACGGCATTATTTTTATCCTGATC
>DASPJC010000451.1:0-7265 GCA_035628815.1 Ohtaekwangia sp.
ATTGGTGAAGTCTGGAAAATGGCACCATCCAGGCCATACCTGCCCGGTGTAATTCGTTTTATCAGGATACTGGATGAACACGTTTTTCTTTACGCCGTCCTCATATGTCTTGTAACCTTCTTCCACCTTGATCCCCGGATCGCACATCACGACGACGTGAAAACCCATTTCGCGAAGTTCTTCCATCAGCGATGCGGGATCGGGAAAATCGCGATCGCTCCACGTGAAGATCTTGTACTTCTCCATGTAGTGGATGTCGAATACGATGGTATCCGCCGGAATCTCTTTTTCGCGGAACGTACGGGCAACACTTAATACCTCTTTGTCGGGATAGTAGGAGTAACGACACTGCTGGTAACCGATGCTCCACAAGGGCGGCATTTCCATGCGGCCGGTGAGGTAGGTGTAGTGACGGATCACATCAGCGACACCGTTACCAGTCATGAAGTAGTAATCCATTTCGCCGGCGTCCGCTGCAAAGCTCGAGAAGCGGTTGTTCGATGCGCCGAAGTTGAAGTATGACTTGTGCGTGTTATCGAAATAAATTCCGTAGGTAAGCTTATGATGCAGTCCGATGTAAAACGGCGTGGACGAGTACAGCGGGTCGGCGCCGGGAGAGTAGGCGAAGGCATCGGTGTTCCAGTTTGTATAGCCGTGACCTTTGCGGTCGAGCGGACCTGTTTTCTCACCGAGTCCGATGAATCGTTCACCTTCCTGTAGTTTCTTATACGTCGTCACCTGTTCACCGTTCCACGAAGTTCCGAACGCGGCATCATCTTCGTTGATAACAAGGCGATCGGGCGTGAGAAAGGTAAAACGAACCGGGTTCCGTGAAATTTGCAGGATGACCGTTTCAGTTTTCAGTTCGATCCGTTCGGCAGTTTCATCCAGTTGTACTTTCGTATCCGAGGGACCAGCGACGACTGAATAGGAAAAATCCTCAAAGGGTTGTTGCGATATCGTGATACGGAAGATACTGTCCGCGTAAGTGAGGATCCTGAAATGTCCATGTGTGGTTTCGCCGGTCCATCCATGGTCTATCTTGTTTAACTGTTTTAATGTTCCGAGCGACTGACTTAATACACTATTGATCTTTCCTGACATGCGTTGGCCATTGATTAAGTTTCCAAGTAAAATTAATTCAATGCACTTAACCTACCACGTGCAGGTTTAAAAATCAGAAAACGATTGCGGGAACATGAATATCACTAACGTTCGAAAGGAGGCTGCGGGCGGAACGTCGCTTCGGTTGATGATATCTTCAACGTACGGGGTATCAGGCATTGGGGACTAGGCACTGGGCATTAGGCTAAGCATGATGCAGTCGATGACTGTCAAAACCAAAATGAGAAAGATTCTTCCTAATGCCCAATCCCCAAGGTCTAATGCCTATTTCTTCTTCCCCTTCTTTAAAGAAGAATCTCTTATAATCAGGCGTGTCTTGAGGATTTTGGTTTCGGGCGTCGGCTCGGTGTTGTCTTTGGATTTGACTTCGATCTGGCGGATGAGAAGTTTGGCCGCTTCCTGGCCCATTTCGAAGCCGGGCTGGTCGACAGAAGTCAGCGGTGGCTCGAGCAGCGCGCTGAAGAACCAGTTGCTGAACCCTACAACAGCAATGTCTTTCGGGATTTTCAGGCCCGCTTCCTTGATAGCCTGCATGGCCCCCATGGCAGCGGGGTCGTTGGTCGCAAAAATGGCATCGGGAGGGTTTGACATTTTAATCAGCTTCTCCGTAGCGATCTTTCCCTCTTCAATAGTACCCAGGGGGCAGGAGAGGATCAGGTCGCGGTTAACAGGGATGTTATTTTCATTCAGCGCCTGTATATAACCTTCGAGGCGTTGCTTGGTGATACCGAGATTAGGGGGACCTTCCAGGTGAGCGATACGCCTGCAACCCTGATCAATGAGGTGCTGGGTAGCATCTTTAGCGCCACTCAGGTCGTCAACGATAACGGTACTGGACGTGGGTGTATCATAGATCCGGTCGAAGAATACCATGGGTACGCCTTTGGCCAGGATGCCGTTAATGTGTTCGAAGCTGTTGGTTTCACGTGACAGTGAGATCAGCATGCCGTCCACGCGGCTGTTGAACAATGTTTTGATATCCATTTTCTCGCGTTGCAGCGATTCGTTGGACTGTGTGATGATGATATTATAACCAGCGCTGTAGGCTACATCTTCGATACCGCTGATAACCGTGGAGAAGAAAAAGTGAACGATTTCTGGAATAACGATACCGATGGTGTTCGTTTTGCTCTGGCGCAGGCTGAGCGCTACGATATTGGGCTGGTAATTGAGTTTTTCGGCGAGTTCGTTTACGGCTTTTTTGGTTTCCGGGCTGATATCCGGGTGATCTTTTAGCGCACGGGAAACGGTGGAGGGGGAGATGCCCAGTTCGCGGGCGATGTCTTTAATGGTGACCTGATTATACTTCATACCTGCAAGTTTAAACATCTTTGCGGGAATCACCGCAACTTTCCGCAACTTTAAAAAAATATTCGCAATCGTATGCGGTGCCGATTCCGGCCACGGTTTCGTGAATTTTTATTGCTATTTTTAATATTTTCAGCCTTATACCCGATACTTTAAGGACTTATTACCTAAAGTGGATAATCCCAAACCAATAACCTATGATGAAATTTTACCTACGACTCAGACATGTGCTCATCGTCGGTTTGTTACTCACCTCCATTGCGGGGTGGTCGCAAACAAGAATCACCGGCAAGGTGGTTTCTTCCGAAGATGACACGGCGCTTCCCGGCGTCAGTATCCTTGAAAAGGGAACGACGAACGGAACGGTTACCGATGCAGATGGTAACTATAGTATCAGTGTTGCAAGCGATGCGGTGCTGGTGTTTTCTTTTGTGGGATTCTCCACGCAGGAAGTACCGGTTGCCAATCAATCGGCAATCAATGTTGCGCTTCAGCAGGATGTTACTTCGCTGAACGAAGTTATCGTTGTGGGATATGGAGAAGTTCAGAAAAAGGATGCGACGGGTGCCGTTTTGAATATATCGAGTAAGGATTTCAACAAGGGGGTATTGGCTTCACCCCAAGACCTGTTGATTGGAAAATTCGCGGGCGTTGCAATCACCTCGCAAGGGGGTGCGCCAGGCGCGGGTTCGACGATCCGTATCCGCGGAGGTTCCTCCCTGAGTGCAAGCAATGATCCTTTGATTGTTATTGACGGCTTTCCCGTGGATAACACGCCGTCTTCGGGGGCGGGTTCGATTGCTGGCGTGCCGAATGTATTGGCAGCTTTAAATCCCAATGACATAGAAACGTTCACCGTGTTAAAGGATGCATCGGCTACTGCCATTTATGGCTCAAGAGCGTCGAACGGTGTAATTATTGTCACAACAAAAAAGGGTAGATCAGGAAAACCAAAATTCGGTTACAACGCTACGTTTTCCGTTAGCACACCTACCAATCTGATGGAGGTTTTTACGGCTGATGAATACCGTGCCATGATCACAGAACTTGCCGAGACCGGGGTATCCGGATTGAACGACGAGGCACTGGATCAACTGGGAACGGCCAACACCGATTGGCAGAAAGAAATTTACCGGAATGCTGTTTCGCAAGATCACAACTTCAGTGTGGAGGGTGCTTTCAAGAAGGTGCCCTACCGCATTTCTTACGGGTTCACCGATCAGCAGGGTATATTGAAGACCACGGCCTTTGACCGCCATTCTTTGAATATCAATCTTAACCCGTCATTGCTGAACGACAACCTTAAACTGAACATCAGTGCGAAGGGAAGTATGTTCGATAACAACTTCGGTGATGGTGCAGCCGTGGGCAATGCGATATCGATGGATCCGACACAACCTGTGCGGGACGATAACAGCGCCTACGGCGGGTATTACACAAGGCTGAGGGTGGACGGAAGCGGTTTGATCAACCAGAACTCGACCGCAAATCCTGTAGCGATGTTGGCTCAAACGGATAATACCTCGTCAGCAAAACGGTTTATCGGGAATTTCCAGGCAGATTACAAGCTTCCTTTCTTTCCAGCGTTAAGGGCCGTGATCAATGCAGGGATGGACCAGACCACCAGCGAAGGCCATAACTACGCTCCGTTATCGGCAGGCTTCACCGCCAACGCAACCGGTATTCCGCAGGGAAGAAGAAATGATTATTCTGCCGAGAAGCGCTCGCAACTGCTTGACATGTATGCCAACTATCAACAGGAGTTCGGCGATCACAAGATCGACCTGACAGCCGGATATGGATGGCAGTATTTCTATGAAGAAGCCTACTCTTTTAACCGGAATTTTGACGAAACGATTATCAACCAGGAGGAGCGAACAACGAAAAGTGAGTATTTTCTTGTGTCATTTTTTGGCCGGTTGAATTATACACTGAAAGGTAAGTACCTCTTAACGGCTACGTTGCGCGATGACGGGTCGTCACGTTTTTCAAAAGAGAACCGCTGGGGCTTGTTTCCCTCGGCAGCCATTGGCTGGAAGCTGAAAGAAGAAAATTTTCTCTCTGGCGTGGAGTTTATTTCGGACTTGAAATTAAGGGCCGGTTATGGTATTACAGGTCAACAGGATATTGCTAACAACAAATATCCATACTTGCCGATCTATACCTCGTCGACCTCGACAGGCCAGTACCAGCTCGGATTTAATCCCGACGGTTCGCCCCGGTTTTATACAACGTTGCGTCCACAGGCGTACGATCGAAACATCAAATGGGAGTCTACTGAAACCATTAATGTGGGACTGGATTTCGGATTATTTCAAAACAGGATCTCCGGTTCACTTGAATTTTACCAGCGTAAAACTTCAGACCTTATCAATACTATCCCGATCCCCGGTGGAACGAACTTCTCGAACTTCCTGACGACGAATGTCGGTGACTTGGAAAACAATGGTGTTGAACTTCAACTGAACGCGGTTGTGCTCGATCGCGAGGATCTCACCTGGGAATTAGGCTTCAACATGGCGAGGAATGTTAACAAGATAACGAAGCTCACGCTGGTTGATGACCCGGAATACACCGGTGTTAATGCAGGGTTCATTGCCGGCGGTGTCGGAAGTTATATTCAAAACCAGCAGGTGGGCTATCCTGTCAATTCATTCTATGTCCATCAACAGGTATACGATGACGCCGGTAATCCGATTGAAGGCCTTTATGTAGACCGGTCTGGCAATGGTGGTTCTGTTGTAGGAAGTGATCTGAATCGCTACCGTTACGAAAAGCCTGCCGCGACTGTACTGATGGGTATCAACTCACGGGTGACCTACAAAAAGTTTGACTTCTCTTTCTCCGGCCGGTTAAGCCTGGACAACTATGTTTATAATAATAACCTGTCGGCCAGGGCTTTCTACGTCAACCTGTATAAGCTCGATTTCTTCAGCAACGTGCCCACAGCAATAAATGATACGAAATTTAACAGCGCGCAGTACACGTCGGACTACTACCTCAGCAATGCTTCTTTCTTCAAGATGGATAACATCAGCGCCGGTTATTCTTTCGACAAGGTGTTTACGGATAAACTTCAGGCGCGTGTGAGTTTAACAGTTCAGAATGCTTTTGTGATAACCAAATACGATGGGGTGGATCCTGAAGTGGATGGCGGCATCGACAACAATATTTATCCGCGCTCAAGAGCAGTTTTACTGGGCGTGAATTTCACCTTTTAAGAAGATCAATTATGATGAACATACATAAATCAAAAACTTTCCTCGCGGCTTTATTGGCCGGAATGATGTTTTCATGCATCGGGGATCTTGACGTCGAACCGATCGACGAGAACTCGATCACCTCTGCGACAGTATTCGACAGTCCTGAAGCCTATAAACAAGCGCTGGCCAAGCTATATGCCGGTTTTGCGATCAGCGGCCAGCAAGGGCCTTCCGGTTTGCCGGATATTGCCGGTGTCGATGAAGGCTTCAGCTGTTATTCAAGAAGCTACTGGTATTTGCAGGAACTGACCACTGATGAAGCGGTCTGGACTTACGACGAAAACCAGATTTTTAACCTTCACTATCACACATGGACGCCGTCCGATGTTTTGATCAACGCGATGTTTTCGCGGATTACCTATGTGGTTGTATTGGCAAACGAGTACATACGCAACACGGCCGATGCAACAGACCCGGAATTGCAGATGTACAACCGTGAGGCACGCTTTCTCCGTGCGCTGGCGTACTATCACGGGCTTGATCTGTTCGGCGATATGCCCTTTGTTACGGAGGCCGACGAGCCAGGAGCATTCCTGCCTGAACAGGTCAGCCGTGCAGAGTTGTTCGCGTACGTCGAATCTGAACTGAAGGCGATTCAGAACGAACTCGGCGAACCGAGGTTTGAATACGGCCGGGCAGATAAAGGTTCCGCAGCGATGCTGCTGGCCAAACTGTACTTAAATGCTGAAGTGTACCTGGGCGAGGGCAATAAAAAATATACCGAAGCGATCACAGAGCTGAATAAGGTGATCGGTGCTTCTTATTCTCTGGCACCCAAGTTCCTGGATAATTTCGTGGCGGATAATCACAACAGTCCGGAAATTATTTTTCCGATTAATTACGATGGCGATCACACGCAGGCATATGCCATTACACAAGTTATGATCTTCGGAAATGCCGGCAATGGTGGATGGTCTGGCCTGAGAACCACTTCGGGCTTGTCTGATAAGTTTATTATTCCATCAGATTATCGCGAATTGTTCGCCAAGGAAGACAAGGAACAAACGCGTGAAATCACCGCCATTAACCAGAGTAAACAGGGATACGGTGTCTATAAATTCAGGAAAGAAAACAAAGATGGCTCCGCCGGATTTACCGGTGATTTCCCTGACACTGATTTCCCGCTGTTCCGATTGGCGGATGCGTACCTCATGTATGCTGAAGCCGTAAATCGGGGCGGCACTGGCGGCGACCTCGCGACAGCGGCAGGCTATATCAATGAATTAAGAACGCGCGACGACGAAACGCCTTTGCCTACGATCACAGCGGCGGACATAACAGGGGAGGAAGGCCTGGAATTTATTCTGGACGAGAGGGCACGCGAACTTTACTGGGAAGGACATAGAAGAACCGATCTGATACGCTTTGGCAAATTTACCGGCGGTGAGTACCTGTGGCCCTGGAAAGGAAATGCGTTAAATGGCACTTCCACGCCGGATCACTTGAATGTGTTCCCTATTCCATCCAACGACCTGGGGGCGAACCCGAACCTTGAACAGAACACAGGATACTAGTCGAACGATTAATTATTAATCAGATATGAAAACATTTAAAATTCTTTTGGCATTC
>DASPJC010000452.1:0-5564 GCA_035628815.1 Ohtaekwangia sp.
GAGCACGCCTGGCGCCAGGTACAGAAGAAATTCTACGACACGGCCCTGCATGCGGTAGACTGGAAATTCTACAAACAGGAATATGCACGGTTTTTGCCGCACCTCAACAACAATTTCGATTTCACGGAAATGCTCAGTGAAATGCTGGGCGAGCTTAACGCGTAGCACACAGGGTCCGGTTATGTTCTGAATATTCCCAACGGCGACCAGACGGCGAAACTCGGCGCGTTCTTCGATTATACTTTTGAAGGTGGCCTGAAAATCGCAGAGGTATTGGAGAAAGGTCCACTGGACGAAGCAAAGGAAACCATCCGCGCAGGCATGATCATCCGGAAAATAGACGGGGCTGAACTTCCGGTTAACCGGGATCATTTTTTCATGCTGAATCACAAGGCCGGGAAGCCAACGTTGATCACCCTGGAGGATCCCGTAGCAAAACGCACATTCGACGCCGTGATCAAGCCGATCGCCCCGCACGAAGAAAATGAATTGCTTTACCAGCGCTGGGTGAAAAAAATGCGGCAGATGACCGACAAACTATCCGGCGGCAAGGTTGGTTATGCCCATGTGCGGGGAATGGACGACGGAAGTTTCCGCGAATCGTATAGCGAGATCCTGGGCCGTATGGTAGACAAGCAGGCGCTCATTGTGGATACCCGGTTCAATGGCGGCGGATGGCTGCACGACGACCTGGCAACATTGCTCAGTGGGAAAAAATATGCTGACTTCACGCCCCGTGGACAATACATTGGAAGTGAGCCGATGAAAAAATGGTATAAGCCCTCCGTTGTTTTGATGAGCGAATCCAATTATTCGGACGCGCACGGTTTTCCGTTTGCGTATAAAGCATTAGGGATAGGTAAGCTGATCGGAATGCCTGTGCCTGGAACCATGACCGCTGTGTGGTGGGAGTTCGTGCTGGATAATACAATTTACTTTGGTATCCCGCAGGTGGGCGTGCAGGACCTGAATGGCCGGTACCTGGAGAACCAGCAGCTTGAGCCTGACATCAGGGTCGCGCAAAATCCGGACCTGATCGCCATGAATCGCGACGAGCAGATTGAGAAAGCGGTTGAGGAATTGCTTAAGGAAGTTAAATAGGTTGCGCCGTGTAAAGGCCGCACGCTGGCAGTCGGGTTCAACGTTCGAGGTTGAAGAATTTAAGGTAAAGGTTTAACATAGTATGAGCGTGATGATACGTGTGTTGATAATGATATTGATCCCGGTTGCAGGGATGGCACAGAAGAGTACGTACAATGGTTTTCCTTCGCTGATATGGCCGAAGCTGTATGACATCACATTCGTCAAGGCTACCGATGAGCAAGGTGAATATGAGAAACCGGTTTTCACCGCTGCCGTAAAATCGCTGCAGGGAAAGACGGTGTCCCTGCCGGGCTATATGGTGCCGTTTGAATCGGGGATCAAGGGTTCGCGTTTCATGCTTTCGTCACTTCCGCTGAACGCCTGTTTTTTCTGTGGGGTGGGCGGCCCGGAGACCGTAGTTGAAGTACACAGCAAAACGCCGCTGACCTTCACGGAAAAACCCATTGAGCTTCGCGGCGTTTTAAAACTCAATGAAACAGATCCCGACCAGATGATCTACATTCTGGAAAATGCGGAACTCCTGGGAGAGGTCGGATTTTAATATCGCATCGATGAAATAACATGCAGATGAGAAATATACTTTTCACATCGGTGCTGCTCGCATTGGTTATCATTGTGCGCGGCCAGGAGTTTTCGAATCCTGATCTCCAGTCGCTGCTGGATACCGAACGCGCCTTCAGCAAGATGTCAAAAGAAGAAAGCACGCGGGCCGCCTTCCTGGCGAACGTCACCGACAAATCCATCGGCTTTGCGGCAGGCGAAATAAAAAGTGAAAAAGCCAATTGGGAGAACACCTCCGCCGGGAATGAGTGGCTTCATTGGGCGCCGGTCTTCATCGACGTTTCCGCATCCGGCGATTTCGGGTATACGACAGGCCCGTGGAATTATCGGGCGGACAAACAATCAGTAAAGGCTGACGGATTTGGACAATATGTTACGATCTGGGAAAAACAACCCGATGGCCTCTGGAAGATATTGCTTGATGTCGGCGTTAATCACGGCGAATCGGAAGTGGGCGGCAAGCGCGTCAAAACTTCGGCCATCAAGCCCGGCGTTGAAAAATCAAAACGGAATGCACTAAAGGAAATGCTGCAGGCTGAAGAAAAACTCATCGCCTGCCTGAAGGATAAGGGCATCCAGGCCTATGAGCCGTGGCTGTCGAAAGAAACAAAATTTTTTCGCGAGGGGAGCCTTCCACTCACGCGCATTCCCGAAGAAGATTTATCAGGTTTATCCATTGCTATCGTGGGTTGTGCAACGGCCGCATCGGGCGACATGGGATATACCTATGGTACGATTACGGCACCTTCACAACCGGGCGTCCAGCCAAGAAAACAAAACTTCGTCCGGATCTGGAAAAAAGAAAATGGAAAGGCGTGGAAAGTGGTGGTGGATTTGGTCTCTTAATGCACGAGTTCTCGCGTCGGGGTGGCTTCTTTTTGAAGCGGGAATCTTGGGCATGTCAGGCATTGGGGATTAGGGATGAGGCATTATTAGGTATTAGGGACTGGGCATTGGCCACATTGGTCGAGGTTTTAAGTGAATCACATCGTCTTGTTGTTTAAATCAGCCGGAACCAGCGGCGTTTTGGCCTTGGGGCTTGGGCCTTGGTGGAGTGAGATTTTAAGTGATCAGATTTTTTTGTTGTTTAGAAAACCTACAAACCAGCGCCTGTAACCAGCAGCTAGATTATTTTTATTGTTTAAAAACTCTACTCACGGCTCGCTCTCGAAATGCTACATTTGTATTAATCATTAACCACACGCCTATGGCATTCCTGTTTGAATCTTTCGAAGGGTGGCGAACATACTGTGCACAGCAGCAGATGACCCTTCCCGATGTGGTGCTGGAGTATGAACAGTTACAAAAGAATCGCGCGCCCGAAGATACGCTGGTCGGCCTAGCCCGTGCGTGGGAAGTAATGAAGGACGCTGTTCACACCGGGCTGAATGAGGACATGACGTCGCGTTCGGGGATGGTCAACAACGGCGCAAAAAAAGTCTATCGTTATCCGAAGCCCGTACTATCAAAAGAATTTCAGCAACTGATTGCACGGGCGCTCGCCGCCAAGGAAGTGAACTCTTGTATGGGGAGAGTCGTGGCCGCACCCACGGCCGGCGCGAGTGGTATCATGCCGGGCGTCTTATACACCTTACAGGAAATTCACAACATCGATGATAAAAAAATCCTGGAAGCCATGCTGATCGCCGCAGGCATCGCGCTGATCATGGAACAGAAGGCTTCCATCGCCGGGGCAGTCGGTGGCTGCCAGGCAGAGACCGGTACGGCCGCAGCCATGGGAGCCGGGGCGATTGTTTATTGTCTCGATGGAAATGTAGACCAGATCTTCAACGCTGTTGCGATAACGGTTCAGTGTATGCTCGGACTGGTTTGCGATCCGGTGGCCGGATTGGTTGAAGTACCCTGCATCGTGCGTAACGCAAGCGCTGCCGCCATTGCGAACAGTTCAGCACAGATCGCGCTTGCGGACGTCAGCAGCGTTATCCCCGTAGACGAAGTAATAGAGGCCATGGGGGAGATCGGTGCCAGCATGGAAACGCGTTACAAAGAGACCGCCCTCGGCGGTCTGGCGGCGACACGTACTGGACAGGCCATCGCGAAAAAAGTTTTGATCCGCGATATTGAGATCCTGCCGGATGAGGACGGCCCAAACAGATAAAAAAATCCTGGTGCGCTGACGCCAACTACTTAAAAAAAAACACATGCAGAAAAAAATAATGATGATCGCCGTTCTGATACTGCTCATGTTCACCACGGCGGTACACGCGCAGCAGTTGAAAGCAGGTCAACTGATAGGCGCCTGGAAGAAAGGGCCGCCGGAAAACACGATCGTGCGGATCGTTACGGATAAATATTTCGCTGCCACGGTGTACGACACCAAAACGAACCAATACATCGGGACGTGCGGTGGGAAGTGGAGGCTCGAAGGCAACGCGTTCGTCGAGCTGCACGAGTTCAACACCCTGCAGCCTGAACACATCGGGAAAGAACTACGCAACGCTGCCGAGATCAAAAACGGTGAATTGCATTTGGCAACCAACAACAAAACCGAAGCATGGACGCGTGTCGATGACGGAACACCGGGAAAACTTCCAGGGGCATGGCTCATCACCGGCAGAATGGTGGATGGCAGCATGAAGCCGATGGTACCGGGTGCACGCAAAACCATGAAGATTCTTTCCGGCACCCGCTTTCAATGGATCGCCTATAATGTAGACACCAAAGAATTTTTCGGAACCGGCGGCGGCACGTATACCACGGACGGCGGGAGGTACGTCGAAAAAATAGATTTCTTTTCACGCGACAGCAGCCGGGCAGGCATGAGCCTCTCCTTCGATTTTGAATTGATAGACGGCGCGTGGCATCACCGCGGCAAAAGCAGCAAAGGCGATCCGATCGATGAAGTCTGGACGCGCCGCGAGACGATCGCCGGCCAGTAACCAGAAACGTATCCTCCTGGAAGGACATCCGGAATTCGGATGTAACTTTGCTTTCTATGTCGGTAAGCGATCAGACACATTTCGTGAAAAAGACTGCGGCAGAACTGGGCTTCAGCTTCTGTGGCATCTCGAAGGCCGCGTTCCTGGCCGATGAAGCACCCCGTGTGGAAGAATGGCTGAACCGCGGATACCAGGGAAAAATGAGCTACCTGGAGAACTACTTCGACAAACGGCTCAATCCCGCGCTGTTGGTGCCAGGTGCCAGATCGGTCGTCAGCCTGATGTACAATTACTATCCTTCAAAAGACCTGGCGACCGAAGGTTCGGTGAAAGTTGCAAAGTATGCGTATGGCGAAGACTATCATAACGTCATAAAAGACAAGCTTAAACTGTTTCTGGACACACTTCGCGAGCGTTTTGGTGATATACAAGGGCGGGCCTTTGTGGATTCAGCACCGGTGATGGAGCGCGCGCTGGCACAACGGGGTGGCCTGGGATGGATCGGCAAAAACAGTCTGTTGCTGAACCGGCAGATGGGCAGCTTCTTCTTTCTCGCAGAACTGATCATTGATCTTGAACTTGAACACGATGGACCTGCAAAAGATTACTGCGGCACCTGCACCGCCTGCATGGATGCGTGTCCCACCGACGCGATCCCGCAACCTTATGTTGTCGATGGCAGCAAATGCATTTCGTACTTCACGATCGAACTGAAAGAAGAACTTCCTTCCGCTGTAAAAGGAAAATTTGAAAACTGGATATTCGGTTGCGACATCTGCCAGGATGTATGTCCCTGGAACCGCTTTGCCAAACCCCATCAGGAACCTTCGTTTGAACCTAATCCCCAATTAAAAGAGATGAAAAATAGCGACTGGGAAGAAATTACTCAGGAAGTATTTTCGACCTTATTCAAAAATTCAGCTATCAAACGTACAAAACTGGAAGGACTCAAGCGAAACATTCACTTTTTAAAAACTTCTTGAATACCTGTATCCATCG
>DASPJC010000453.1:0-2421 GCA_035628815.1 Ohtaekwangia sp.
ACGGGGATTGGCCTGTCGGCCTGGCGCTGCCGTTGCTATGCGCAATCAATATCGTGGGACTAGCGGTTTACTTTGCGATAAGGCGTTTTAAAATCGGGAGTCTGAACATATTATCCATCTTCTTCGTTGCAATAGCCTGCCTTTGTTTGGTTATCGATGGAATAATATCCTTTTATTTTCATAACGTTATCAGGGTACTGTGGAGTGTCATTGTCGCAGCATGCCTGCTTCCGGTCGCAGTGGCCATTTCATTTATGTCCTGGAGAATGAGAAATAACGCAATCCTTCAGCGGATCTTTCATACATGAGGTCAAAGCACACCATGGCGCATTCCATTAACTAACGGTTCATGGCAAGCATCGAAAGCAAAATTTTTTATTTCCTGCTACGCCTTCTTAACAAGAAGAAGTACCTGCAGCTGCAATTTGCGGTTGGCAGGTTTGATTTCTACAACAGCAAGGAGCCGCCAAAAGAGACGCTACAGGTGTGCAACATTGACAGGCGTCTATGGAACGGCCGGAATGTTTTTACGCTGATGCCGAAAACACGGCCTTCCGGGAAACACATTTTCTACCTGCACGGGGGCGCGTACGTTCAGAATTTTGTAAAGCAACACTGGAAGTTCTTGTCCATGCTTGTAAAGGAAACACACTGCACTATCACTGCTCCCGATTATCCGCTGGCACCAACGCATACTTACCGGGATGCGTTCGATATGATCATGGCATTATACAGGAACGTAATTGACCAGGCCGGTTCAGCGAATACAATACTGATGGGCGACTCGGCCGTGGGAGGCCTTGCGCTGGCGGTAGCCCAGGAAATGAAACGCAACGACATTGCGCAGCCGGGTAAGATCATTTTACTTTCACCCTGGCTCGATATCGCTTTGACGAATCCGGCGATAGAGGAGATTGATGCCCTGGATCCCTTTCTGGATACTGCCGGATTAAAAAAGGCGGGCAAAGCGTATGCCGGAAATGATGGGTCTGATTCATTACTAAGCCCTGTCAACGGTCCGTTGGAGGGTCTCGGATGGATATCCATTTTTATAGGAACCAATGACATCCTTGTGGCCGACACCCGGAAACTTCACGCCCTGGCAAAACAAAAGGGGATATCCATCAACTACAGGGAGTATGAAGATATGGTTCATGTATGGATGTTGTTGAACTTCCCTGAATCAAGGGCAGCGAAGCGGGAAATCATTGAACTTGTTCTGTCCGACTGACATCGACATCTCTCATCAGCAAAACTTCTGCTACATTTGTCAGCACTATGAAAATTGCCTTCTACCTTCTTTCTGTTCTTGCCGGGATAGCGGTTGCCTTTCAAACCGGCGTCAATTCTCAACTGAGAATGGATACGAACAACCCGGTTCTCACTGCATTGATTTCATTTGCCGTGGGGACGGTCGCGCTGATCGCCCTGTACTTTCTGTTTTTCAGGTCCGGACCGATGTTCCCGGCTGCGTTTCCGTTCAGTTGGTGGAAGTTTACGGGCGGGTTGCTGGGTGTTCTGTATGTAACCGCCGTGGTCATCGCGGCACCACGGATCGGTGCGGGGAATGCACTGGCGTTTATCGTAGCGGGACAATTTGTTGCGGCGATCATTATCGATCACTATGGGTGGATGCACCTGCCCGTTACACCCATCTCTTCTTACAGGATCATCGGAATTGTCCTGTTGCTGGCCGGGGTATATCTGATTCAGAAAAAATGATTGGGAAACACTATCTTTGTGGTTTAACCCCAATACATGAACCGACGATCTGTTTTCGCGTTGATGCTCTTCAGCGCTACCCTTACCGCCGCCGCTCAGATAGCGCCACCGGAGATAAAATGGGGCGTTGAATTCAAGGCCGCCAAACGATCTTCACTGAATGACATTGTCGGGTATGACAATACCGGAGTCTATGCGATCAAGGAACGTTACGGTTTCGCCGGTGTAAGGCGATACACCCTTGAGCAGTACAACAAGGACTTTATTCCGACAACCAGTTTCGATCTTGATTTCGATGACAACCGGGAGGTTGAAACGATACTTCAGCTGCGGAACAGATTGTTCATGTTTACATCTTTAACAGATTTCAAAACGAAGAAAAATGCGCTTTCTGTACAGGAAGTTAACAAGAAAACGCTGCGTCCGGAATCAGTGCCGCAGCGGATTGCAGAGATTGATTACCAAGGCGAGCTCAAAAGCAATAGCGGCAAATTTCAACTCCGGGTTTCGAGAGACAGCTCCAAGATACTGGTGCTCTATAATCTTCCCTATCATAAGAATGAACCGGAAGCGTTTGGCTTTACCGTCCTGGATGCCCAGCTAAAACCGCTGTGGCGTAAAGAAACGAAGCTCCCCTATGAAGACGGGCTATTTGCCCTGGAGTCAATCAGGGTTGATAATGACGGCGACGTGTACCTG
>DASPJC010000454.1:0-8668 GCA_035628815.1 Ohtaekwangia sp.
TTGCTGGCCTGGGCAAAGGCGGGAAATGATCGCGAGGAAAACGAAGTTGAGGAAAAAGTCGTGCATAAAGACAGCAATGGCACCGTATTGCAGTCTGGCGATACCGTTGTCCTGATCAAAGACCTTGACGTAAAAGGTGGCGGTTTTACAGCGAAGCGTGGGACCGCCGTACGCGGCATCAGCCTGGTGGAAGACAGTGCGGTACAGATTGAAGGCCGGGTCAATGGCCAGCAGATCGTGATCTTGACGCAGTATGTGAAGAAGTCTTCATAAGTATTAAACTGTCTTATTTCTTCCGTGAGCGAACCGGCTTCTCCAGCACAACTTCCGCGGGCGCCTTATCCACGCGCAAGCCCTGGAATACCGGGTGCCGGACGCTGCCATCATCCGTGATCTCCGTAAAATTGATGTTGCAGACGAGGTCGGGTTTTACCCACGTCATATCAGGCGTCTCTTTAATGGGCACATCCAGTGGCGACGTCTTTTGGATGAGCGGCTTAAGCTTGGCGTGGAGTTCTTTTAAACTACGGTCTGTAAATCCCGTTCCGACGTTACCAATCGAAACCAGTTTTTTGTTTTTACGAACCGCCAGTATCAGCGATCCGAAATACGACCGCGCTCCCTTCGGCGACGTAAAACCAACAATGATGGCTTCCTGCGATTGGATGTTTTTGATCTTAAGCCAGTCCGGCGTACGCTTTCCAGGAAAGTAAACGCTATTCCGGCGCTTGGCGATCATCCCCTCCAGGTTCATTTTTTTCATTTCTCGGAAAAGCATCTTACCCTCGCCTTCCACATGGTCGCAATAGCGGATAATATCGGAATCCGGAATCAGATCTTTTAAAAGCTCCTTGCGTTCGATCAGCGGCCGCGACGCGATCGACTTGCCATCAATCTCAAGACAATCGAACACATAGTATTGGATCGGGTACTTGTCTGTGTTCTTGTAGTTCTGCAGCTTTTGGAAACTGGGCCTGCCCTTTTCATCGAAAACAACGATCTCCCCATCGATCACAGCACTTTTTTTAATGGCGCTCAACGCAGCAAATACTCTGGGATAGGCTTTATCGAATGTCAGACCATTGCGTGAGTACAGCTTGATATCACCCTTCTTCCGAAGGTCGGCGATAGCACGATACCCATCCCATTTGATCTCGAACAACCAGTCGGGACTATCGAAAGCGGGCAGGTCAGAAAGCTGGGCCTTCATTGGCTCAATAAACGATGTGAGCTTTTTGCTTCCTTCAATACGAACGTATTTCACGTCCTTAAAATAGACAAAAATTCTGTATGGGGGCGGGCAGACGGGTAACAAGATGGTAGAGAAAATAAAAAGGCACGAGTCTTAGACACGTGCCTGCCTTTCATATTTTGCTTATCGGATGCGTCCTACATATAAACTACCCTGACATTCCCGTCGGACGACGACAAACTTACCGCGATCCCACCCCCGTTGGACTGTCCTTTGATAAATTTCTTGTCCGACTTGCCCGTAAAATTATTCAGCGGAACATCGATCACTTCCCCCCGGATATCAAGGTCAAGTCCCAGCTTGTCGGGAATAGTAATGCTGATATTGCCATCGCTGGTGGAGACAACGAGTTGCTTCTTCAGTGTCACCATCCTGCCGGAAACATTGCCGTCTGATGTCACTGCCTTCAATGATCCGGCGATCTCCTGAAAGTCGATGTTGCCATCAGAAGTTTTTACCGCGATATCGCCGCTGATCCGCGACAAGCCGATGTTGCCATCGCTCGTGCCACCTTCTGCGTTTCCGTTGATATCCTCCAGCGCAATGTCACCGTCGCTGGTGTTGACGACCACCGACCCGCCGATCTTGCGCAAATGAATATTGCCATCCGATGTTTTGGCAATCACACTGCCCTTTACGTCCGAGACCCTGACATTGCCATCACTTGTTTTCACCTGTTGATCGGATATCAATCCTGACAATGCAATATTGCCGTCGGATGTTCGCAGATCACACGCCATCTCCCGGGGTACCCTGACCCTGAAACTCACATGAACCTGATCCTTAAAATTGAAATTCTGATGTTCGTTCCGGACCAGGATCTTTACTGAACCGGCGTCGTTCGAGGTCTCAACGGTTAACTCCTTTTCCAGTCCCGGACGATCGATCTTCAGAACCTTGTTGTACTTTCGCGCGATATAGTATACCTCTACGGTGCTTCCGTCACCAGGGATTACTTCAATATTTCCATCATGCGATGAAACCGTTAAGCGTGCAGGAACGGTAACCTTGTAGCTTTCCTTGAAAGAATATTCGAAGTCCTGCGCGTTGCCAACGGAGATGGAAAGCATCCCGGCGATGAATAGTAATGCTGTTGTTTTCATAGATATGGTCATAATACGATACTGAGACTAACATTTCACCTGAAAGGTTGCATGGCGTTCCCAATACTTGTGCCATTCTATTATTTATAGGTTCACCTTGGGAAAATGTATGTTACTGTCGATGGACTGTTCATTATTGGCCAGGTTCCGCCTGAAAACGGTCATATAGGTTATAGGTTACGATTGTGCTTGCATGCGGAAGCTTGCTGTGGTAGCGATCCGAAGGTGGTTTGCCTAATTTAAAGCGTGGATTCGCTAAGTTATGACAGCCCTTCACAAAGACCATCTGTACACCGGCGGTACCGGCTGGTATATTAGAATATGAAAGCCGATCAACTGGGATCGCTGCTACGGATTTTGTTCTGGGCACCGGTCATTTTTTTTTCACTCCTGTTAAGCCACAATGCCATTCTCTATTTTACACATGGCGGCGACTACGGGCTCCTTCCTGAAAAGGTGGCAGCGCGACAGGATGTGCTCTGGAACATCGCCTTTTATATTCACCTTCCCGCAGGCATCCTGTGCCTGATGTCACCTGTCTTTCTTTTTGCCCGAAAGTTTTACAAAGGTGCCCGTAGCGTCCATGCGCCTATCGGAAAAATTTATGTGTGGACTACCCTTGCAATAGTCTGCCCGACAGGAATGTACCTCGCACTGTATGCAAAGGGCGGCGTCATCACACAGGCAGGCTTTATGCTCCAGGGCATTTTGCTGGGATGGTTTAGCTGGCAGGGCTATCGGGAGATCCAGAAGAAAAACAAGGCAACGCACGTTCAGTACATGATCCGATCATATGCGGTAGCTGCTGTAGTGCTGTCGTTCAGGATACTCCATATTCTTTTCTTTCTCTGGCGCGTGCCTTACCAGGACAATTATGCGATCTCGCAGTGGCTGGGACTTACCGGCAACTTGTTGCTGGCAGAGGTTGTCATTCTTGCCAGTCACCGGCTGAAAAATATACCAACACTTAAAATTCAATAGCTATGAAATCAAACTCGAAAATTGTAGTGCTGTCCATTGCCGTCACGGCCATTGTAGCCTGCTGGCTGGTGCCCGGTATCAACACCGCCCGTCAAACGCGTTATACGCGGATCTATGAAGACACCGGCGTGGAAGCGGTGGCTGTAAAACGGGATAGCCTTCCACATCCGGTTGCGGCACGTCCGGAGAAAAAATATAAAAAAGAAAGTATTGAACCGAATGCTCGTCTGAAAGATATGAAGGTCGAAATGTTCAGCCGTGCGCTTCACTTCGATGAGGAGGTATGGATTGACACCATTATTGCGGAGCAACAACCGATCATGGACACGCTCTACGGACGTGAAATGTCCGGGCAGGATTCGGTCCACCGCGTCAGGTAAAAGTCACCGTTGCCGGTTACAGCGGTGATCAATTGCATGGACATGACCACTGATGCGTACTATAACTTCGGCACAACCGCCGTCGGACGGAGCGTGGAAGATTACTTCCCTTTCGAAGCCGGTGAAAATTATAACCTTCAGCGAGGGAATGCGGCGGCGCATATCTTACAGGGTGTCTACAACAATTTATACTTTTCGCAAATGGTGTTTCCGGACCTGGATATGTTTCAGAGCCACAATCCCAATGGCGAATTCCATGCCATCGCGCGGGCCATTAATAACGGTCCGATTTACATAACCGATAACCCGGGCGAACAAAATTTTAAAATCCTGAACAAGCTGGTCATGAGCGACGGAAAAATACTTCGATCCGATACGCCGCTCCTCCCTACCGCCGACTGCCTTTTCCAGGTGCAGGATAAGCAACCCTTTAAAGCATTTTCCATCACCAATGGTATCGGCCTGCTGGGCATCTGGAATTGCGCGGATACCGACGAAGTGCGCGGCACCTTCTCCGCCGCGGACATCGATGGCCTTGCCGGGCAAAAATTTATCCTCTATGAAACCTTCAGTGGCAAATACCACCTCGCCGACCGGAATGCAAAACTGCCCATTGTACTCGGCCGGTTACAGTATGCCCTGTATTATGTGGTGCCGGTTCATGATGGTGTTGCACCCCTTGGATTGCTGGACAAGTACAATGCGCCCGCCGGTATCCAGGACGTGACCATTTCAAAACAACAGGTAAAGATTTTCACAAAAGGCGGCGGCAAGCTTGGTGTGATCCTTTCCAGGAAGCCAAGACGTATTACTGTGGACAACAGCGCGTACAGGAAATTCACGTTTAGCGACAGGCTGCTGCTGATCGACCTTGACAGTAGCGCAAAAACCTTTCAGGTCGATATCAGCCGCTGATTCACCTCGCCGTCCAAAAAAAAATTATATAATTATAAAAATAGTTGTATTACTATAAATATAGTCGTACGTTTATGTCATGGCAACACGAGAACTCACGCGGGCCGAGGAACAGGTTATGCAGATTATATGGGACCTGAAGACCGCATTTCTGAAAGACATCGTTGAGAAGTTTCCTGACCCACGACCGGCGTACACCACGGTATCTACCGTTATTCGGGTGCTGGTAAAAAAGGAATTTATCGGCTACAAGACGTACGGGAAGACCAACCAATACTACCCGCTGATTTCAAAGGCGCAATACTTTAACAGCCGTGTAAAGCCTGCGCTGTCGAATTATCTCGAAGATGCACCGGCAGCATTTGCATCGTACTTCTCGCAGGCAAAACTGAATCTCTCGGAACTGCAGGAAATCAAACAGCTCATCGACGAAAAGATCAAAAAGCTAAAACACAAAAAGAAATAGCATGGCAGCCGAAATCTATTTGCTGGAGGTGAGCGTTTGCGTACTGATATTCTACGTCCTTTACCTCGCGTTATTTAAACGAACCACGTTTTTCATCGTGAACCGGTTTTATCTCCTGTCCGGGCTGGTCCTCTCCTTCGCAATACCGCTCCTTACCATACCCAAAAATAAAGTAGCCCAGCCGTTGCTTTCCGCCGGCTTCCTGTCAGGGCCCCTTGACCTGTCAGACCATGCCTATGGCGATGCCGGAGCCATTCTTTCTGAAACAGCAACCATCCCTTATTTTCTGATCGTTCAGGCCGTCTATAGTATAGGTCTCGCATTCATGGCCGTCCGCTTCGTTCGTTCGTTGCACAGGATGCATACCGTTAAAAAGCATGCGAAACGCCTGGAGGACGATGCATTTCAAATTTACGAAACCCGGATGTTGCGGCCCTTCACGTTTCTTCAGATGATCTTTTTACCATCCCGTAAAATTAATCGCTACGTCCTGGAACACGAGAAGGTGCATGCCAGGCAGTGGCATACGATCGACGTGTTGCTTGCAGAGATTGTTATTGCGCTCCTTTGGTTCAATCCATTCGCCTACTGGTACAAGAAAGCCATCCAGCAACAGCACGAATACCTGGCCGATGCCTGTACGCTACGGATGGGCGCAAATATCGCGCAGTATCTGAGGCTCATGCTGCATCAACTTACAACAGAAAATTACGGTGCCACCATAAGTCAGTTCTATTCAACATCCATAAAAAACAGAATCACTATGATCACAAAAAAAAGAAGTACTCTCGCCCGTGCCGGTGTATACCTGGCAGCGCTTCCGGTTTGCGCCTTGTTGTTATTTGCTTTTGCTGACAGGGATCCCAAGGGAGATACACAAGCGTTGTCGGAAGGCACGGAGACCGTTATCATTATTGACCCCGGCCATGGCGGAACAGACGTTGGAGCGCACCATGCCCTGGGATTGACTGAAAAGGCACTGACGCTTGCGTTGGCAAAACATATTCAGGCAGCAGCATCGGAAAAAGGTGTCAAAGTAGTCCTGACGCGTTCAGGCGATGAAACACTGGCGCTGCAGGAACGGACAGCATTAGCAGGGAAAGTGTCAGCGAAGTTATTCATCTCCCTTCACATCAATAACAATGATGCAGATGCATCCATGGACGGCATTGAATGTACCGTAAGCGAGAACAATGTGCACGCCAGGGCGAGCAAGGAGTTTGCCAATGTGCTGTTAAACCAACTCCAGACGATATCTGGGATTGCGGTGAATGGCGTGAAAGCATCAGATTTTTATGTATTGAAGAACAATAGCATCCCTGCCATCGCAGTGGAATTGGGTTTCCTTTCAAACACGGCAGACTATGCCTTTATCAGTAATGACCGTAACCAGAAAGATCTTGCTGAAAAAATTGTGGCTGCGGCGACGCACTATCTCAAATGAGTTACACGGATTGACTACAGCACCTTTCATAAAAGGCCTTCGGCACAAAGCAGCCGGGGGCCTTTTCGATTTCCAAAGTGTTGCTGCCTGGATGTCTGACGGAAGAAACTTCCGGTTTGAGGCATGCATCATGAATTTAACCTGCTGTTTGTCCCGCCATTGACGGGAGCAAAATTTTTTTGTCATTTGCTTTTCAACAAAAAACACGCACGCCTCAAAAAAATTTACCCGCGATAATTATTTTACAGGTTTCAGGTACTAGTGATCCTGACGATTACTATATTCATATCAAAATCTGTTTTTAGTTGTTAACGATAGGATAATCCGCACTTCAGCTCTCATTTGACATTGTAGTGGACTGGCAAACAGGTAACTGTTTCAACATGCTTCTCATGGTTTGTGAGGTACGCTTGTGCCTGCATTTTCGATAGCTTTAATCTTAAACATATGAAGACCCTTCACATTCAATCCAGAAAAATTTACCGGCTGTATTTCCAGGTGATGATGATCCTGTTCTTGTCAGCCACGTGCGGTGCTGTTGATGCGCAAAGCCCGGCACCCCTCCGAAAAACTGAAGACGCCCTTCCCGGTAAAGTTCGCATCAAGGTCAAGCCGGCTTTCGCCGCACGTTTAAGCCAGGTGCGTATGAAAACAGCACGCATTGGAAAAGACCCTGTATTGCTCTCCGGAATCCAGGCCCTGGACAATGTTCACAAAACGTATAAAGTACACAACTTCCAGCGCGTTTTCCGGCCGGCAGGAATTTATGAGTCACGCCACCGCAAGTACGGACTTGATCGCTGGTACGAGATCGACATGGATACCACCGCCTCCTTACAGCAGGCGATCGCTGCCTTCGGCAATATTGAGGATATTGAAAAAGTCGAACCGGTTTACAGGAAAACTATCAACGGTTCGGCTAAGCGCGATTTTGGCCCGGTAAGGGTTAATCCGCTAGCCGGCCCCATAGCCGGCGCAGGCCCGGACGATCCGATGTTCCCGCAGCAATGGCACTATAACAACACGGGACAAAGTGGTGGAACACCCGGGGCCGACATCGATCTGTTAAAAGCCTGGAAACTTGAAACAGGAAAAAGCCACGTGGTGGTCGCGGTTATGGACGGTGGTGTCCAAACCGACCACGAAGATCTCGCGGCAAACATGTGGGTGAATGCCGGGGAAGTGGCCGGTAATAATATCGACGATGATAACAACGGCTTCATTGACGATATCCATGGTTACGGTTTTGGAGATAATACGGGTGCTATTGCCCCGGACGATCACGGCACACATGTCGGCGGTACTGTTGCAGCCGTTACGAATAATGGTATTGGCGTCTCCGGTGTGGCCGGGGGTTCAGGCTCCGGCGACGGCATCCGGCTGATGTCCTGCGCCGTGTTCGGTGCCACGGCCCAGGATAATTTTCCTGAATCGTATGTCTACGCCGCGGATATGGGTGCCGTAATTTCTCAAAACAGCTGGGGATATTACTACGGTTATGAACAGGTCGTGCTCGATGCGATCGATTATTTCATCGCGGAAGCAGGTAAGGACGCGAATGGAAACCAGGTCGGCCCCCTGAATGGCGGCGTGGTTATTTTTTCATCCGGTAACGATAATTATGAATTTGATGCCTACCCAGGGGCTTATGAACCGGTCATCGCTGTCGCTGCAACAACACATAATGATGTACGTTCCTACTATTCCACCTTTGGCTGGTGGGTTGACATTTCGGCACCAGGAGGCGAAACGGACGTTGACGAAAGACAAGGCATCCTTAGCACGCTGTCTGCTAATCAATATGGTTTCTTCCAGGGAACGTCCATGGCTTGCCCACATGTCTCCGGCGTGGCAGCATTGCTCGTTTCAAAATACGGTGGGCCGGGATACAGTCCGGCAGCGCTACGGCAGCAGTTGCTTGCCGGCACTGAAGATATCAATGCACTGCAGCATCCTTCTGTCGTAAAAAAGATCGGTAAGGGACGACTTAATGCTGCCAACACGCTCTATACGCCAGACGCTGTTGCGCCGGAGGCGATCCACGATCTTACCATCACAGACATCACTCACACCTCCCTTACAATTTCGTGGACATCGCCTTCCGATCCCGGCGATTACCCCGCCCTG
>DASPJC010000455.1:0-9109 GCA_035628815.1 Ohtaekwangia sp.
CAACGGATATCTGCGATCAATCGATCGACCAGGTAAAATGGTACCGTATGCGAACGGACGAAAAAGCGCTTGAAAACAAAGGGCTGAAAACGAAATCCGGTGATCTTGCATCCGGGTCAGGCAAGGAAAAAAGTTTCGACAACTTCAATCAGGGACCTGAGCCCTTCAGCCTGGTGAGTACCGACCCACGCATGTATGGTGAATTCCGGGGAACCATCGATGATAAAGCCATCATTCAGCGGTTGCAGAACAAGAATATCTATGAAGTGACCCTGTCTAACAAAGGTGGCCTTGTACTGCCGGTTATCATCGAGTGGACTTACAAAGACGGTTCCAAAGAAATTGAAAGAATACCGGCGGAAATATGGCGTATCAATGAAACGAAAGTAACGAAGGTATTTGTGAAGGAGAAAGAAGTCGCCGGCATCGTGCTGGATCCGCAACAGGAACTCACGGACGTCAACGCCTCAGACAATGTCTTTCCGAAACAGGAGCAATCATCCAAATTTGACGATTTTAAAAAGAAAGCCAACTAACCACCGGCCGGGGGCGGAGAAACTTTTCGCTCCCGCGCCCGGTTTTACAACGCTTTCGCTACACATTAACGCAACGAATAACTCAACAATCCGATGAAACTATCCACGTTTCTTTCCATTATAGTATTATCCTTTTCCTCGTGGGCGCAGGCCCAGGACTGGAAAGGTAAATTCGAACAGCTCGACCAGGTGTTGCCGACGCCCAACAGTTACCGGACCGGCTCCGGCTCTCCGGGCACAAATTACTGGCAACAACGGGCCGACTATGTTATCAATGTCGAGGTCGATGACAACACCCAGTTGCTTACCGGGTCTGAGACGATCACGTACCACAATAATTCACCCGAAACGCTGACTTTCCTCTGGCTTCAGCTGGATCAGAATTTACTCGCCGAGAATAACATGACGACACAGACGCGTTCAGGCATCGTACGCGATTCGGTGCCGGCCGGATTCTTTACCATGATGACAGGCGCAGACGCCTCTGATTATAAAGGAGGATATAATATTAAGTCGGTTAAGGATGCTGCCGGCAAACCACTGCCCTATGTCATCAACTATACCATGATGCGGGTTGACCTGCCCGCCCCTCTTAAAACCGGAGAAAAGTTTGTTTTCTCCATCGACTGGAGCTACACCGAATATAACCGCCAGGAGTTCAGCCAGCGCGGGGGCTACGAGTACTTCCCGGAAGACGGGAACTACCTGTATACATTCGCCCAGTGGTTTCCCCGGATGTGCGTGTTTGACGACTATGAAGGCTGGCAGAACAAACAGTTCCTGGGTCAGGGTGAGTTTGCCCTGGTCTTTGGCAATTATAAGGTACGCATCACCGTGCCTTCGGATCACATCGTCGGTGCTACCGGAACAATCCAGAATCCGAAGGAGGTATTGACGAAGGAGCAACTCGAACGCTATGAACGCGCCAAGAAAACTTTTGACAAGCCGGTGCTGATCGTTACACAGGATGAGGCCATCAAAAAGGAAAAGACGCGTTCCGCCAAGAAAAGCACCTGGGAATTCCAGGCCGAGAATGTCCGCGACTTTGCTTTCGCCAGCTCACGCAAATTCATCTGGGATGCCCAGGCCGTGAAAGTCGGCGATAAAACGCCTCTAGCCATGTCGTTGTATCCAAAGGAGGGCAATCCCCTGTGGGAGAAAGAATCCACCAAAGCAATAAAAAATGCACTGGAGATCTATTCTGAAAGAACATTCTACTACCCGTATCCCGTAGCGTATTCAGTGCACGCCGCCAACCAGGGCATGGAGTACCCAATGATATGCTTCAACTATGGTCGTCCCAATAAAGACGGCACATACTCCCAGCAGAAACTGACGGGCATGGTACAGGTGGTGGTACACGAAGTCGGCCACAATTTCTTTCCGATGATTGTGAACTCCGATGAACGCCAGTGGACCTGGATGGACGAAGGGCTGAATACATTCCTTGAAAAAGAAACGATCCGCGTTCGTTACCCCGAGCTGTTCGGGACGCACGGGACACCCAAAGGAATTGTCCCTTTTATGAAGGGTGAAAAATCACAGATGCGCCCCATCATGAGCACCAGCGATAACATGCGTTATAACGAGTTTGGCGCCAATGGCTACACGAAGCCGTCAGCCGCACTTACACTCCTTCGTGAGACTGTAATGGGCCCCGAGCTTTTTGACAAGGCCTTTAAAGAGTATGCTGAACGGTGGGCGTTCAAACATCCGAAACCTGCCGACTTCTTCCGTACCATGGAGGATGCCTCCGGGGTTGACCTGGATTGGTTCTGGCGTGGATGGTTCTACTCTACCGATAACGTGGATGTCGCCGTTGATGAAGTAAAATGGTTCAGGCTGAAGTCTGAGACCATGGACCCCGAAAAGAAGAATGTAAAAGTGAAACAGGGCGACCTGAAAGCATCGAAGTCCGGCGGCAATGCTTCCGACTTCAGCGACGGTCCCCAGGATTTTACCCTGCTGAATACACCCGACCAGATGTACGGTGAATTCAGGGGCAAGATTGATGACAACGCAATCCGCAAGAACCTGGCAGGAAAGAATATTTACCAGGTGAAATTCAAAAACGTTGGCGGGCTCGTATCACCGCTGGTTATCGAGTGGACGTATAAGGATGGATCCAAAGAGATTGAACGTCTGCCGGCCGAGATATGGCGGATTAACGAGAATGAGATTACCAAGGTTTTTGTGAAGGATAAAGAAGTGACCAATATCGTACTGGATCCAAACTTCGAACTTGCCGATGTCGAGATGAACAACAATGTGTTCCCGAAAAAAAGCGAATCGAAATTTGACCAGTTCAAGAAAAGCAATTAAGGAACCGGGGCAGGTGTTTGTCTGGTGGCGGATACCGGCTGCCCTGGCCGTATCCGTGATCATTGCAACGTCGCACGTCATTTTATATTAATATTATGCGATTACTAATGACCCTTCTGGTCGTAGTGACAGCCACTGGCTCACTGCAGGCGCAGGAAAAAGCATGGAAAGGGAAGTTTGAGCAACTTGATCAGCTTCTGCCCACGCCAAATGAATACCGAAACGGTGCCGGTGCTCCCGGTGCGTCGTACTGGCAGCAACGGGCTGACTATACGATCAAAGCGGAAATAGACGAAACAAAAAACGTCCTGCGGGGAAGTGAAACAATTACCTATTACAACAATGCCCCGGAAGCGCTGAAATTCCTTTGGATCCAGCTGGATCAGAACGTGAACAGGAAAGGCAATGAGGACTTCGGGTTTCTCCTGGGTGGCATGCAGGATACGCTGGCCGGGCGTCAGATGCAGTGGATCGCACGGCCCCTCGAATTTGAGGCCGGGTACACCATCGAATCGGTAAAAGACCGGTCCGGCGCACCCCTGCCGGTGACGGTCAACAATACGATGATGCGCATCGACCTTCCCGTCGCCATCAAGCCGAAAGAAAGCTTTACCTTTTCCATCAGCTGGTCTTATCCGATCACCGACCGGCTTCTGTTTTTACTATCCCGCGAAGGGTTTGAGCACTATCCTGAAGACAACAACAATGTCTATCTCATCGCACACTGGTATCCACGCCTTTGCACGTTCGATGATTTCGAAGGATGGCAGAATAAACAATTTCAGCGTTTGGGCGAGTTCGCTCTGGAATTCGGAAACTTTGACGTAAGCATTACCGTGCCGGCGGATCACATCGTAGCATCGACCGGGATGCTGCAAAATGCGAAAGATGTTCTTTCGTCAAAAGAGGTCGACAGGTTTGAAAAAGCAAAAACGTCTTTCGACAAGCCCCTTTTCATCGTCACGGAAGAGGAAGCACGGACGAAGGAAAAGTCGAAGTCTTCGGCAAAAAAAACCTGGCATTTCAAGGCCGAAAATGTCCGGGATTTCGCTTTCGCCAGCTCACGAAAATTTATCTGGGACATCCAGGCGGTAAAACTTCCAACGAATACTATCCTTGCCATGTCTTTCTATCCCAAGGAAGGTTTTCCTGTCTGGAGCCAGGAATCAACACGGGCCGTGAAGAATGCCCTGGAAGTATACTCGAAGTATACGTTCGACTACCCGTACCCTGTCGCCAGCTCCGTCAACACCAGTAATATCGGTATGGAGTTCCCCATGATCTGCTTCAATGGAGGAAGGCCCGGCCGCGATGGCAAGATGAGTGAGGCGTCGAAAAAAAGTATGATCGGAGTTATCGTTCACGAGGTAGGGCATAATTACTTCCCGATGATCGTGAGTTCCGATGAACGTCAATGGTTTTGGATGGACGAGGGCCTGAATACATTCCTGCAGGAGACAACCGAGGAGGAACGATACAACTGGGACTCATCGTCTAAAGATATTGTTCCCTATATGAAAGGGGATAAGGTTAAGCCGGTGATGAGTGGGGCAGATAATGTTAGTCTTGGCGAAATCTTTAATAACGCCTACGAGAAACCTGCCACAGCCCTGTTTATCCTGCGTGAAACCGTCATGGGTCCGGAGCTTTTTGACCGGGCGTTCAAGGAGTATGCAAACCGGTGGATGTACAAACATCCTAAACCCGCAGATTTTTTCCGGACAATGGAAGACGCTTCCGGCGTTGACCTGGACTGGTTCTGGAGAGGGTGGTTTTATTCGACTGATAAGGTCAATTTTGCAGTGGAAGACGTAAAATGGTTCAGGGTGGGCACCGACCAGAAATCCGTCAAACGTCCGGATGCAGATGCCGCTTCCAGGCCGAAGGATTTCAGCCAGGGACCGCTACCTTTCACCATGGTCGCCACGCCGGAGCAATTGTACGGTGAGTTCCGGGGACGAATTGACGAGGATGCCATCCGCCGGAAGCTGGCGGGTAAGAACCTTTACCAGGTCACCGTCCGCAATATCGGCGGCCTTGTCATGCCGCTGGTCTTCGAATGGACCTACCAGGACGGGTCGAAGGAAATCGAAAGGATTCCCGCAGAAATATGGCGTCAAAATGAACAGGGGGTTACTAAAATCTTCATCAAAGAGAAGGAAGTTGTGGGCCTGATGCTTGATCCCAACTTCGAGCTGGCCGATGTTGACATGACTGACAACGCATTCCCGAAAAGGCAGGAGCCTTCGAAGTTCGACCAGTTCAAAAAGAGCAATAAGTAGGGTTGCCGAACCGGGCGGGAGTAGATAAACCTGAAATTCGCCGAAAACTTACATGTCACTTGAAACCAGCCAATTATCGTTGGAATCTAAAAATCCCTTTCCCGACGTGGACAGGGATTTTTATATTAAAGGACTTGATTTATATTTACCCTGCAGGCGGATTAAAAGGGTTCTGAACCCCCCATTTTTTGTTCGTCGCGTCGCCATTTTTTATTAGGCATTAACCCATCAAGTCATGAAGAAACGCTGGTCGAAGTTCCTGTTAGTCGTCGTCGCCATTGTCGGCATTGTATTCGTAAACCGTTATTACCTGCCCGCTCCGGAGCACCAACATCAGGAGGTGGTGCTGGATTCGGCACACCGGTTTGTCGAAGAAGTCCAGGAACCGAACGTGCTTTATGGGATGGTGGTTGACAACCACGTCGTCATTGAAGACAAGATCAAACGTCACGAGCGGCTGGGCGATATCCTCGAAGCCTACAATGTTCCGGCGAAGCTGATCCACCAGGTATCCCAACTTTCCAGAAATATTTTTGATGTAAGGAAAATCGCTCCCAATAAAAAATATACCCTGATTTGTGGACAGGACTCCGCTAAGACGGCAAAAGCGCTGGTTTATGAGCCCAATCCGATCGATTACATCGTGTTTCGGTTTGACGACTCCCTTCAGGTGGATGTGTGTCACCGCGAGGTCGTGATCGTCGAGAAGAGCATCACGGGCGAAATCGGCAGCAATCTTTCGGAAGCAATAGAGCAGATGGGCATCTCCCATGAGCTCACCAACAAGTTCGTGGATATCTTCGGATGGCAGGTCGACTTTCAGCGCCTTCAGAAGGGCGACAAGTTCAAATTGATTTACGAGGAACTGCAGGTTGAGGAGCAGGCCATTGGCATCCGCGACATCAAGGCTATCTACTTTGAGCATTTTGGCAGCCCGTATTATGCATTCCCTTTTGACCAGGGCGAGGGTATCGATTTCTTCGATGAAGAAGGAAAAAGCCTAAGGAAGGCGTTGCTCAAGTATCCGATTGAATTTACGCGCATCAGTTCACGTTATACCAAGAATCGCTTCCACCCCGTACAGAAGCGATGGAAAGCCCACCTGGGAACCGATTTCGCGGCACCGACCGGTACGCCGATCCGCGCGGTGGGTGACGGTCTGGTTGAGGAAGCGCAATACAAGTCGAACAACGGTAATTATGTGAAGATCCGCCACAACGGAACCTACACTACGCAGTATCTCCACATGTCAAGGATTGCCCAGGGCGTTCGTGCCGGTACCCGCGTCAAGCAGGGCCAGACGATTGGTTATGTCGGCAGCACCGGGCTTGCAACAGGACCGCACCTGTGCTACAGGTTCTGGAAAAACGGCGTACAGGTAGACGCGCTGAAAGTGGATCTGCCCGCTTCTGCGCCCATTAAGAAAGACTATGTGGACGCCTTTAATGTCGTCAAGGATGAGCTGACGCAACAGCTGAATGCTATCCCCTTCGCTTCGCCGATAGAAGATCCGATAGCTTCTTTGTAATCTTTTTATTGCCGCTACCGTTGTGTTCATGGAACTACTCTGACTTTATTTGTCAGGGAATTGAATTCCTATTTGCAGGATGAAGCGTTGTCTTTCTATATTTTTTGTTCTCCTTCCAATGCTGGCCACTGGTCAACGCGTAGGCCTCGTATTGAGCGGCGGTGCGGCCAAAGGTCTTGCCCATGTGGGCGTGATCAAGGCGTTGGAGGAAAATGAAATCCCCATCGACTACATTGTCGGCACGTCCATGGGTGGGATTATCGGTGGATGTTATGCGGCCGGAATGAGCCCGGACAAAATCGAAACGATGGTGTTGTCAGGTGAATTCATCCGCTGGGTCAATGGCCTGCCGGAACACGGGTATAACTATTTTTACCACCAGAAAGACATTCATCCAAGCTTTGTCAAGCTGAACCTGGGCCTGGATTCCACTTTTAATTTTCAGTTTAATACAAGCATCGCCAACGACGTTTCGCTGAACTTTGTACTCGCCGAAAAAATGGCACAGGCCTCAGCCATCTCCAAAAGCAATTTTGATAGTTTGTTTGTTCCGTTCAGGGTCGTTGCCGCCGATATTTTTACGCAAAGCGAGATCGTATTATCGAAAGGTTCCTTGAGTGATGCGCTACGGGCCACACAGACGGTGCCATTTTTTTATGATCCGATCCGCGTCGATGGAAAATACCTGTTTGATGGCGGCGTTTACAATAACTTTCCCATCGACGTAGCCCAGCAAAATTTCAAACCGGATGTCATTGTTGGCGTTAACGTTTCTACCAAGATTTTTGACGAATATCCATACGAGAAAGATGACAAGCTGATTTCACAGTCGTTGCTTTTTCTGTTGCTCGACAAATCGGACCCCTCACAGATACCGACGAACGGTGTCTATATCCAGCCAAACATCCAGGGGTATACATCCTTCGACTTCGGAAAAGCAAAGGCGCTGATCGACAGCGGCTATGCGCAGACCATCCGGCAAATCGATGAGATCAAGCAGAAAATTGCGGAACGGCGAACCTGTGCCGAGATGGCTGAGCGGCGAAATGCTTTCAATAACCGGAACGTCCCGTTCGTGTTCGAAGGACTGACATTCATCGGCTTCAATTCCAAGCAACGGAGCTACATCCGGCGCACATTTTCGCAAAAGAAGGACAGGCCGCTCATGTACTACTCCGACATCAAGAGAGGATACTTCCACCTGGTATCGGAAGATTACTTCTCGAATATTTATCCGAGCATAGTTTACAACGAAGACAAACGCGCCTTCAGTCTCCGCCTGGCACGCCGACCACAGCAGAACTTCCAGGTGGATTTCGGCGGGGTTATCGCTTCGCGCGACATCAGCAATATCTTCTTAGGCCTGAACTATTACTACTTTAACCGCACCCTTACGCGTTTCACGACGGCTTTCCAGACCGGAAGCTTTTATAAGTCAGCAGTGGGAAAAGTCCGCATTGACTTTCCTGCCCCCCTATACCTTGAACCGTCCGTGGCTTTTGATGGCTGGGATTATCTGGAAAACGATGATATCCTGAAGGGTGTCGCTGCCACACCGTCGCCCACGGTGCTGAAGCGGTTGAACAGGAAGGTGGCGTTCCGGGTTGGACTGCCATTAAGGGAATTTTTTAAAGTCGAAGCCTACGCTGAAGGATTTAACAACTCTGACCGGTATACCAACAGCGAAGTTTTTAACAGCATCGATACCCTTGACCGGCTTCGGTTGAGAGGTGTCAAGGGCGGACTTGCTTTTTCGGCCAATACGCTTAACCGGAAACAGTACGCCAGCGCCGGGAAGAGCTTCTGCTTCACGGCAGATTACTTCAGCTTAGCGGAAATTTACAAGCCGGGAAACACATCGCAGCAAACAGAAGAAGTGAACGTATCACACCAGTGGTTCAGGGTAAAAGCCACCGCCGAACAGTATTTTGGTGCCGGTAGATTCCGCACAGGTTATTATGCTGAAGCCGTGTTTTCCAACCAGCCTTTCTTTCAGAATTATGTCGGGACGATCATTAATTCGCCGGCCTTTCTGCCGCTGCAGGACAGCCGCACGTTGCTGCTGGAGAATTTCAGGTCATTCAATTATGCGGCAGGCGGTGTACGGAATGTTTACGCGCTCCGCAGCAAGCTGGACGTTCGTCTCGAGGCGTACCTTTTCAAACCATTCGACTACCTTCAGGAAAGCCCCGGTCAGGAGGCTGTCATTACTAACGATCTCAAGTCCTTATTTTTTGCCGGCACTGCGGGCCTTGTGTACCATGCTCCCATCGGCCCCATCAGCCTTAGCCTGAACTATTACGACGACAAGGAGAACCAGTTGGGTGTACTTCTCCACATGGGCTTTCTTTTGTTCAACAAACATTCCCTGGAGTAGCAGGGAGTCGTTACAATCCTTCAATATAGCATCGGCGTGTTCCGGTGATCTTAAAAATTTTAAC
>DASPJC010000456.1:0-3791 GCA_035628815.1 Ohtaekwangia sp.
AATGTAATCGGCAAGATTTTCTGCTGCCACTGCGGGGATCATTTCCTGGACCACATGTGCGACGTAATCCTTGCGCGTAAAGCCATCCGGCACTGCATGTGCGCCGAGAAAAGTCGTTTTGACGCTCAACGGTGTTTCATGTCCGATGCGCCGGGCCACCCGAAGCATTTTCAGTTCATCTTTGACGGTAAGGCCATACCCGCTTTTGATTTCAACGGCACCGGTACCGGTAAGCATGATCTCCCTGGCGCGGGCCATCGCACTTCCCAGCAATTCGTCTTCGGATACTTCTTGCAATTTACGGGCGGAGTGAAGGATCCCGCCACCACGCGCGGCGATCTCCTGATACGTGGCACCCCTGATCTTGAGGACAAATTCTTCTTCCCGGCTTGCCGCGAAAACCAAATGGGTGTGAGAATCCGTAAAGCTGGGAAAAACAAAACAACCCGTCGCATCGATCGTATCGGCGCCGGAGACGGAAGGCAGTTCCTCCATGGGACCATATCCTTCGATATGTTCACCGGATAACAGTATGTACGCGTTTTGAACGATGGGGAGGTGTGCCATGGCTTTACCGGCCAATGGATAAACAACGTTATCCTCCCGCACCTGAACCAACCCTTTGATATTTTTAATGAGCAGCCGGGTCACGATTCAGCATTAAGATAAGCAGCGCTATTTGCCGAAGGATTCGACTTTGTAATCGAGGTTGGTACCGAAAACCGGGAAGCTGATCTTAAGCAGGGCATACATCATCCGGCCCTGAATCCCGGGGCGAAGACCAACTTCGGCGCCATACGCCCAGCTGAATTGCCGGTTAAAGCGTCCATCAATGCCGGCGCGCACACCAAAGCTGCTGGTCTTTATCGGGCTTACCGAGTACGTTGCCATAGCGCCGGGAATAGGATCGCCGGTGACGGGATCCTTCTGCGTATACACCATTTCATCCAGCTTGACAGAAGGGGTCACCAGGATGTCGAAATAGGCCGTGAAGATGAGGTCATCAACGCCTTCTTCGAATTTGTCAAAATTCACCGCCACGTTCTTGATCCAGGTCATCGACCCACCCAGATACAATCCGACCGCTGATACATTGGTGAACAAATGCACATCCTGCATTCTTCCGTCGCGCCCCATTTCCTCTTCGGGCAGTCCTTCGTCTGAGTTGGCAACATTCTTGAAATCGGCGTTCACCAAATCCTGTTTCTCGATTGCACGATCCAAGTCGGTAGCGCTGTTCCAGAGAATTCCACCCAGGCGCGCGCCATAGATCTTGCGGACCTTGCAGGGAACGTCGGCGCTTAAAGGAACCCGCGCAGCCCATTTATCGCCCTTATAGCTTTTCTTGTACAGGAACATCTTGGTTTTTGAGCTCTCCTCAAAGTCCTTGAAATGATAGGTGCCGCCCAGCTCGAAGTAGTTAAATACTTCCACGCGATTTTCCAGGCTGCTTTGCTTTTCGGCGAGATCGCGTGAAAAGTCAAAAAACCGTTGACTGTAAGTTTTTCGGAAATGCGCACGAAAATCAGCCTTGTCGCGGAGGTAATAGGCCGCTTCCACGCCAAATCCCGCGTTTACATTGGCGACAAACAATTCGCCGTACAGGGGCTGAAAACCCACAAACAGCTTGTTAACCGAATACGGCTCGTCGTAGATCTCCTCGTAAGTCACAGCCGTTTTATCTTTCCGTTCGCCCTGCGCAAAAAGACCGGTGAAAGACACCAGGAACGCAGCCATAAGGACTAAAAAGCGATGATTCATAATCCGGGTAGTTGGGTAATTATAGTTAAAAATAGTAAATCTCAGGCTAAAAATAGTTTTACCTTAATACTGCCTGAGCAACGGATGTAATAACCATGCTGAAAAAACAGGCTATTTACCCTGTTTTTCCAGCATCCTTTTAAGCCCTTCGAGCTCCTTGAGCTGGGCTGACACGTCAGCTTCCTTGCGCTTGCGGTCGGTGATATCCTCAAACATACCCAATACGGCCACTACCTCTCCATGCTGATTCATGACCGGCACCTTGCTGGTAAGCACCCATGACTCCTGGCCCTCGCTGTTTACATTCCGTTCTTCGTGGTCGAGCCTAGCCTTGCGGCTCTTCATGACCGCAAGATCATCCGCGCGATATGCCTCCGCATGTTCCTTCCAGGGCATGTCGAAGTCGGTGCGGCCGGTCAGTTCTTTCGTCGTTTTCAAGCCGGCCACCTGGGCAAAATTCTTATTACAACCCTGGAACCGAAGGTCCTTATCCTTCCAGAATACGGCGCGCGGAAGGTTGTCGATGATGGTTTGCATGGTCTCCTGCGCGGTATTTACCTGCTCAAGCATTTTGTTAATGTTGGCGGTATTAAACGTCACCGTAACAAGGTCAGCGCATGCTTTCAGAAATTCAATATCCTCTTCGGTCCAGTCCTTCTGCTCGTGCAGGTGTTCACAGGAGATGATACCGGTAAGTCTTCCCTCATTGAAGAAAGGAACATTCAACACCGAGCGGATATCGTTCGGCTTCAGGTAATCGTCAGCAAATTCCTTCAGGGCTGGGTGGGTCCAGGCATCCTTGGCAGCGATCACATCTTCGCGTGTTATGGCTTCGAAATAGCCGGAGTAATCTTTTGCCTGCATGACCGATCCCGATTCGAAGGACCGGTTGCGGCTCAGGTACAATTTTTCACAGGTCATGCTATTGCGCGTTGCGTTCAGCATCCAGATGCTGCAACGGGATAATTCGAGCTGCTGCGCGACGGTGGTTGTAATCCGTTCCAGCGCTGCACTCCAGTTTCCGGCCTGAATATCGTTGTTCTTTGTCAGCTCCATCAGCACCTTGCGGTTTTTCTGGCTGATCTCATTGCGTTGCTTTTCGCCGTCCAGCATATTCTGGATATGCTTTTCTTTACGCCGCATTTCTTCCTGAGTGGCTTCCAGCTCTTCCATGTTCTGGCGCATTTCTTCCTCCTGCGCGCGCATTTCTTCAGCCTGCTGTTGCGTCTTCTCAAGCAGGATGCGCGTGCTTTCATTGACGCGTACGGTGGAAATTGTCGAAGCAATGCTTTCCGCCAGTTTCTCTACCAGGTCGATCTCGTAATCTTCGTATTGCCCGAACGTGGCCAGTTCGAGAATACCATACACTTTTTCATTGACCTTCAGCGGAACGATGAGCAGGGCATTGGGATTCGCGCCGCCCAGCCCGGACGTGATCGTGATGTATTCCTTGGGAACTTCCAGCAGATACACCCGTTCTCCCTCCAGGAATGATTGTCCGACGAGGCCCTCGCCGATAGTGACCCGCTTGGTCAGGTATTTTTTACGTTCGAAAGCATAACACGCCATCAGCTCAAGGAACGGGTCATTCTCGGACTCTTCGTTTAGGATGAACAATCCACCCTGGTTGCTCTTCGTGTATTTCACCACGAACTTGATGATGTTATCCAGAAGTTCTTCTGTCGTTGCCGATGGCGCTCTTAATATCTCACCAATCTGTGCCAACCCGGTTGTCGACCAGTTCCGCTTACGGTCTTCTTCAGCGTTGCCACGAAGTTTATCGCGCATCTCGATCAGCGTATGGCTCAGGTTGCTTCCCTCCTCACCTTCCATCCTGAGGTCAACGTCGTAGTTGCCGTTCGATATCGCGTCGATAAAAGATGTAAGGGATGTGACCGCACTGTTTTGTTGCTCCAGCCTGAGGCGCGCCTCGTGGGTCATGGCGTCGGTCGTGCTTTGCAGTTTGTACAATCCGAACGACAGGCCACCAAACGTGATCACCAAGAGTCCAATGGAAATCCACGAAACCA
>DASPJC010000457.1:0-3068 GCA_035628815.1 Ohtaekwangia sp.
CGCTGTCGACGGGACAAGCGAAAGCGAATCAATGGCAACAATGATTTTCTGGCGGATCAGGTTAGAAATGAAGTGTTCATGGGCCGGCGTAATGTTCTGGGTTTGCCAGAGTACGCCGATCTTTTCCAGGAAAGGGAATACGATATCGGTAATACTTTTTTCGAAACCATAGCGCAAAATGAGATTGCTCAGGACCCGCTCAAAGGATGCTTCGTCCAGGTCGATCATGGTAACCACCATTTGATCCATATGAATGGCGGCATCCGAGGTGGTTTCGCTCAAGGCCAACACCTTCTGGTTAATTTCCTCCGGGGTGAGGGTGGCAATTCGGGAGATCTTCATGCCCTGGCTATTCAACAGCGAAACGTTGATGATCTTTTTCAGGTCGGCATCCGAATAAAAGCGAATATTGGTCGGTGTACGCGACGGCTTCACGAGCTTATGGCGTTTTTCCCAGATGCGAATGGTGTGGGCTTTAATCCCTGAAAGTTGTTCGAGTTCTTTGATCGAATATTTTCCCATCGCGTGTTTATGCCTGTTAACAGGTTAGACGCCAAAATGTTTTTTGCATTCGCCGGAAATCATACCTTTAATTTTCATGGCAGGTGATCTTTTAAAATTAGGAAAAGATTGGTTTGAAGCGCGGGGTTGGAACGCTTTTCCTTTTCAGCTTGAGGCCTGGCAGGCATACCTTGATGGAAAAAGCGGTCTTGTCAATGCGCCTACCGGCAGCGGAAAGACCTATTCCCTGATGATACCGGTGATGCTTGAGTTTATAAAGAACAATCCACATTACCGGCAAAAACGGAATAGCGGGCTCCAGGCCATCTGGATAACCCCCATCCGGGCCCTTTCCAAAGAAATAGAATTATCGGCGACCCGTTTGCGCGATGGTCTCGAACTGCCGTGGCGCATCGGCGTTCGTTCCGGTGATACGTCCGTGAAGGAACGCGCGCGTCAAAAAGATCATCCCCCGGAAATTTTGATCACGACGCCCGAAAGCCTGCACCTGTTGCTGGCGCAGAAAGGCTATCGCGAATTCTTTAAAAACCTGAAAGTGGTGGTTGCCGATGAGTGGCATGAACTGCTGGGATCGAAGCGCGGGGTGCAGGTGGAGCTTGCCCTGTCGCGGTTGAAAACAGTAGCCCCTGGGTTGAAGGTCTGGGGCATCTCCGCGACGATCGGAAACATGGATGAAGCACTGCAGGCATTGTTGGGCAATTATTACGGCCGCGAGGATTGCACGGTGATCCGCGCGGATATCCATAAAGCGATCGAGGTAATATCCATCATGCCGGAAACGCTTGACCGGATGCCCTGGGCAGGCCACCTTGGCATTCATCTCCTGGAAAAAGTTATTGAAATCGTCAGGCAAAGCAAGACGACACTGATCTTTACCAATACGCGATCATTTGCGGAGATATGGTACCAGCGCATGCTTGCAGCGGCACCTGAACTCGCGGGCGTGATCGCCATGCATCACGGTTCCATCAGCCAGGACATAAGGAATTGGGTTGAGGAACAGTTGCACGAGGGTAAGCTGAAAGCGGTCGTATGCACTTCGAGTCTGGATCTTGGCGTGGACTTCCGTCCGGTCGAGATGGTGATCCAGGTGGGCGGCCCAAAGGGCGTGGCCAGGTTTCTGCAGCGCGCGGGAAGAAGCGGGCACCAGCCTGGTGCCGTGAGCCGCATTTATTTTGTTCCGACGCACTCACTGGAACTCATTGAAGCGGCCGCCATCCGCGAGGCAATCAACAGCAAGATCGTTGAAGACCGCCTGCCGTACCTTCGTTCCTTTGATGTACTCATGCAATACCTGATTACGCTCGCCGTGTCAGACGGGTTTTTACCAGAAGAAATACTGCCAGAGGTCCGCTCCACGTTCAGCTTCGCCAGTGTTACCGACGATGAATGGTCATGGATGCTGAATTTTATTACGACGGGAGGAGATTCCTTGCGCGCCTATGACGAGTACCGCAAGGTTGTCATTCAGAACGGCCTTTACAAGGTAGAAAACCGCGCCATTGCTATGCGCCACCGGTTGTCGATCGGAACCATTGTGAGTGACAGTTCGCTGTTTGTGAAATTTGTATCCGGTAAATACCTCGGTACCATTGAAGAATATTTTATTGCACGACTCAAGCCCGGCGATGTATTCTGGTTCGCGGGCAGAAACCTGGAACTGGTGCGGGTAAAGGATATGGAAGCACAGGTGCGCAAAAGCAATCGTAAATCGGGCGCCGTTCCTTCGTGGCAGGGCGGTCGCATGCCCTTGTCCTCGCAGATGGGTGAACTGATTCGGAACAAACTCGACGAAGTGGTTCACGGAAAGGAACATGATGAAGAACTGAAATTTCTCGCGCCGCTTTTCGACCTTCAACGCTACCGGTCGCACCTTCCGGCCAAAGATGAATTTCTGATCGAATATTTCACTTCGACGGAAGGCCATCACGTCGTCATGTATCCTTTTGAGGGGCGGTTTGTTCATGAAGGCCTCGCGGCACTGATGGCCTATCGTATCGCGCAGATACACCCCATTACATTTTCCATCGCCATGAATGACTATGGATTTGAACTGCTGTCGGATCAGACCATTCCGATCGAGGAGGCTGTCGAAACGAACGTGCTGGGGGAGGAGGATCTCTTAAAAGACATCCAGGCCAGCATCAATTCGATCGAGATGGCGCGTCGGAAATTCCGCGACATCGGTGCGATTTCGGGACTCGTGTTCAAAGGTTACCCGGGTAAACCGGTCAGGGACCGGCATCTTCAATCCTCATCGCAGTTATTTTTCAATGTATTCAACGATTATGAAGCGCACAACCTTCTCCTTCGCCAGGCCTATGAGGAGGTCATGGATTTCCAGCTTGAGGAAGCGAGACTTCGAAGGGCGTTGCATCGGATTGCCGGTCAGAAGATAGTGATCACCCGTCCCGATAAACCTACCCCTTTCGCGTTCCCCATCATGGTAGACCGCATGCGTGAAAAATTAAGTTCCGAAAAAATCGAGGATCGGATCAGGAAGATGGTGGCGGGTTTTGAATAGCTGTTGGGCGTGGGGTGAAGTG
>DASPJC010000458.1:0-4141 GCA_035628815.1 Ohtaekwangia sp.
GAGGTCGACCAGTCCCCTATCGGGCGTACGCCACGGTCGAACCCGGCGACATACACCGGTGTGTTCACCGACATCCGCGATTTATTTTCGCAGCTACCCGAAGCAAAGATCCGTGGCTATAAAACGGGCCGTTTTTCATTCAACGTGAAGGGCGGCCGATGCGAGACGTGTGAGGGTGCCGGGTTGCGCCTGATTGAAATGGAATTCCTTCCCGATGTGCACGTACCCTGCGAAACCTGCAAGGGAAAGCGGTACAATCGCGAAACGCTCGAAGTCCGTTTTAAGGGAAAGTCCATCAGCGATGTGCTCGACATGACCGTCGAGGAAGCTGTTACCTTTTTTGAGAACCAGCCAAAAATTCTACGAAAGATCCAGACGCTAAGCGAGGTCGGTCTGGGTTATATCTCGCTCGGACAGCACGCCACGACGCTCTCCGGGGGTGAAGCGCAACGGGTTAAACTGGCTACGGAACTTTCCAAGCGCGACACGGGGAAAACGTTTTATATCCTGGATGAACCTACTACGGGTCTTCACTTCCAGGATATCGCACACTTGCTGGACGTACTGCAAAAACTTGTCGACAAGGGAAATTCCGTACTGGTGATTGAACACAACATGGATATTATAAAATCGTCCGATCACATCATCGACCTGGGGCCGGAGGGAGGCGAGAAGGGAGGACGGATCATCGCTAAGGGAACGCCGGAAGAAGTATCCAAACATCCCGCGAGCTACACGGGCAGGTTCCTAAAAGCCGAGCTGAATTAATGTCGCTTTCACGGCAGTATTACGCATTCGCTATTGGAAGCATGCAAACAACCTCCGCCGGATTTCATAACGTTGTACCAGAAGCCATCCTATGAAATTTAATACGCAATATTTGTTCGCCCTGGTATTCTTCGGGGTCGGAATTTTTCAAATCACAAAAGGTAACGGAATGGAGGCGTCCCTGTATTTGCTGGCCGGTGCCTCATTTGCCTTCAACACACTTGCTACCGAGCCGGGGCTTGCAGGCTACAGGAAACCGCTGGTGATAGTTACTTGGACGCTGATCATCCTCACGGCGCTGGTATTTCTGTGGGTGCTTCAGTTCAGGTACTTGTAGGGTATCCGGCGCCATCCAAATAAATATGGATTTTTGACCGGGCGATTTAAGTAATTTTACTTGGATGATCAGGCATAAACTCAGGCTGTACTGGACGCTGCAGATAGGCGGGTGGCTGCTCTATGCGCTGGCGCAGATCATTTTTAGTTACCTGGCTTCCGCCATCATCGCGCCACGCCGGATCACATTTCTCCTCGTCGAGGCTTTTCTTTGCCTGCTCGTCACCCATTTCTTCCGGATGGTACTCAGGCGCTGGCGGTGGCTATACCTTCCCCTTACCAAAGTTATTCCAAGCGTTTTGCTGGCTGTAATGATCATGGGTGTGATTGTATACTTCCTTCGCATCCCCGTAAGTATTTCACTCGGACGGCTATTCGATCCCCGGGTTGCCTTTACGCTCGATCAGATACTGGGTCAGTCATCCTTCTACGCAATCGTGTTTTTTCTCTGGACGGTATTCTATTTCACTTACCATTACTTCGAGCGTTATAATAAGTCTATCAAGTATGAGGCCTCCGTTATACAGATAGAGCTGAATAATTTAAAATCGCAGCTGAATCCGCATTTCATTTTTAACGCCCTCAACAGCATCCGTGCCCTGGTGGATGAAAATCCTTCCAAGTCCAAACAGGCTATTAACCAGCTTTCCAACATACTCCGCAGCAGCCTGGCTTCTGATAAAAAGGGACTTACGAAATTCGATGATGAGCTGAAGATCGTGAAAGACTACCTCGGCCTGGAAAGCATCCGTTTCGAGGAAAGGCTCAAAACGGAATTCGACATTCATCCGGAATCGTCCGCCTTCCTGGTGCCGCCCCTCATGATCCAGACCCTGGTGGAAAATGGTATCAAACACGGGATTTCGCGCCTGACCCGCGGGGGGATCATACAGGTGAGGACATCTGTCGAAAGAGGGCGTTTAAAGATTTTCATACGCAACAGCGGCCACCTGGTCAATGGAACCAAACGCACGAAAACCGGCTTAGGGATAGAGAATACAATCCAGCGCCTGAGGCTGATATACGGTGATGAGGCTTCTTTCCGGATTGTCAATGAAATCGATAATTTTGTACTCACGGAGATAACAATTCCTCAACACAGAAAGCATGAGAGCATTAATCGTGGATGACGAACGCCTGGCGCGTAAAGAACTGATGAAATTGCTGGAAGACCACCCCGTCATCGAGGTGGTCGGAGAAGCTATGAACGCCGAGGAGGCTAATCAGATGGTGAATGACCTGAACCCTGATTTGCTCTTTCTTGACATTCAGATGCCAGGAAAAACCGGCTTTCAGCTTCTGGAGGAACTTGACGCCGTGCCCCTGGTCGTTTTCACCACGGCCTACGATGAGTTCGCGCTGAAGGCGTTCGAAGTGAATGCACTCGATTACCTGTTGAAGCCCATTCAACCGGAACGCCTGGCCGAAACGATAGCCAAACTTTCTGAAAAAGAGCGGGCAAAAAACAGTGCAATCCGTGGACCCGAAAGGAAGCTCGGATTTAACGACCAGGTTTTTGTGAAGGATGGTGACCGCTGCTGGTTTGTCAGCCTGGCCAATGTGAGGTTGTTTGAGTCTGACGGCAATTATATCAAAGTATATTTTGACAATAATCGTCCCATGATTCACAAGTCGCTCAATGCCCTGGATGAGAAGCTTGACGAACGGGCATTTTTTCGCGCCAGCCGAAAGCATATCGTCAACCTCAGTTGGGTTGAAGGTATCGAACCATGGTTTAACGGCGGGCTGATGGTAAAGCTGAAGGGCGGCGATAAAGTTGAAGTCAGCAGACGCCAGGCAGCCAAGTTTAAGGATATGATGAGTCTGTAATCCGCCGCAGTATTTTTCTAACGCGATAAATAACTAAAAATAAGTGTCAGGTAAAAAAGTAAGGATCGGTGTTGTACAGATGTCTTGTACAAACGACCCGAAGGAGAACCTTCAAAAGGCAATTGTTAAAGTACGGGAAGCTGCGGCAAAAGGCGCACAGATCATATGCTTGCAGGAGCTTTTCCGTTCCCTGTATTTTTGTGATGTGGAGGATTACGAAAATTTCAAACTTGCCGAATCCATTCCGGGGCCGTCAACGGAATCTTTTGCAACCCTTGCCAAGGAGCTTGGTGTTGTCATCATTGCCTCGCTCTTCGAGAAACGCACCAATGGCATCTACCACAATACAACGGCAGTGCTGGACGCGGACGGTGCGTACCTGGGAAAGTATCGCAAAATGCATATCCCCGACGACCCGGCGTACTATGAAAAATTTTACTTCACGCCGGGCGATCTCGGCTATAAAGTGTTTCACACAAAGTTTGCCACCATCGGCATATTGATCTGCTGGGACCAGTGGTATCCCGAAGCAGCACGCATCACGGCCCTGATGGGCGCGGAAGTTCTCTTTTACCCTACCGCGATTGGCTGGGCTACTTCCCAGGATGAGGCGACCAACAAGGAACAGCATAATGCCTGGCAGATGATACAACGGAGCCATGCCGTTGCCAATGGCATTCACGTCGTAAGCGTAAACCGTGTCGGACTGGAGCAAAACGGCGCGATGAAATTCTGGGGCGGCTCCTTTGTGGCAAACCCGTTGGGAAGCCTGTTGTTCGAAGCTTCGCATGACCGGGAGCAGGTTGAAGTAGTGGAAGTAGACCTGGCGAAGACCGATGGTTACCGGACGCACTGGCCTTTTCTGCGCGACCGCCGGATCGATTCGTATCAACCCATCACGAGACGCTTCATTGACGAAGAATAACCGATGGAAAGTAATTTATCTTCAGGGCGAGCCGCGTCTCAAAAATCCGGACTAATCGACTCCCGTACCCCGAAAGAAGCGGGATACTATTTCCCGGCGGAATTTTCCAGACATGCAGCCACATGGCTCAGCTGGCCGCACAAGGAAGCATCCTGGCCTGGAAAAATCGACGCGATCTATCCTGTTTATGCACAGTTTATCAGGCTCGTGGCCGAAGGAGAAAAGGTAAACATCAACGTCGCTGACGAAGTCATGAAGCAAAAAGCACTGCAGTATATCGTG
>DASPJC010000459.1:0-31863 GCA_035628815.1 Ohtaekwangia sp.
AGACAACGATTATTGGTTTGGGACTTATCGGTGGTTCGATGGCGATTGACCTGCGTCAATCCGGGGTTGCGTCCAGGCTGATCGGTGTTGAACGCAATCCGGCTCACGCTGAAAAGGCTTTGGCGCTTGGTCTTGTTGACGCGATAAAAGATGAAGGTACCGCGATCGGCGAAGCGGATCTCATTATCATGGCGATCCCTGTAAATGCCATGTGTCAGCTGCTGCCGGTGGTAATGGACGGGATGCATGCAAAAGCCGTGATTATTGATGCCGGTTCCACTAAAAACCAGATTTGTCGCGCCGTTGCCAATCACCCCAAGCGCGCACAATTTGTCGCGGCTCACCCAATCGCCGGCACGGAAAACTCCGGACCCGATGCAGCGTTATCCGGTTTGTTCAACAATAAAACCAACATTATCTGTGAGCGTGAAAAGTCCTCGGACCATGCCTTGAAGGTCGCGGGGAGCGTGTTTGAGGCGCTGGGACTGAACACTATTTTCATGGAGCCAGACGAACACGACAAGCACGTTGCCTACGTTTCACATCTGTCGCACGTCAGCGCGTTCCTTTTAGGACAAACCGTGCTGGATATTGAAAAGGATGAAAAGAATATTTTCGCGCTGGCGGGAAGCGGTTTTGCTTCAACGGTACGCCTGGCGAAAAGCTCACCGGAGATGTGGGCTCCCATATTCGAACAAAATATCGAGTACCTGAGCCAGGCGCTGCAGGAATATATCATGCACCTTCAGCGTTTTCATTATCATCTGATGAAGCACGATTCGAAAGAAATATACCGGATCATGTCCACCGCGAACGATATCCGGCGTGTGCTGGAAGGTATTGAACTTAAAACCAAAAATCAGGTACCCACGCAAACATTGGAAAAATCCAAACTTTAACTGACCCCGAAAGAAAATAATAACAGAACGATCATGAAAAACGCACTTCAACTTCAACCCATTTCAACCTGGCTTCCTACGGCGAGCAAGCCGATCATTATCAGCGGGCCCTGCAGCGCAGAAACGGAGGAACAAACAGTGGCGACTGCCAAACAACTTGCCGCAACCGGAAAGGTACACGCACTGCGCGCCGGCATTTGGAAACCACGCACACGGCCCGGCCAGTATGAAGGCGCGGGCGCAGAAGGCCTGCAATGGCTGATACAGGCAAAAAAAGAAACAGGATTGCCCGTCACGACCGAAGTGGCAAACGCCGCACACGTCGAAGCGTGTCTGAAAGCAGGTGTAGACATTTTGTGGGTTGGCGCACGTACCACGGTTAACCCGTTCTCAGTTCAGGAAGTAGCCGACGCTTTAAAGGGCGTGGACATTCCCGTGATGGTCAAGAACCCGATCAACCCCGACCTGGAGTTGTGGATTGGCGCGCTGGAACGGTTGAACAAAGCGGGCATCACAAAACTTGCCGCTATTCACCGTGGATTTTCATCCTTTGAAAAAGGTCCGTTCCGCAATGCCCCGATGTGGGATCTGGGCATCGAGCTTAAAACGCGCATACCGGAGCTGGACATGATCTGCGATCCGAGTCACATCGCCGGTAACCGCGAGCTGATCGGCATGATCGCGCAAAAGGCGCTCGACCTCGACATGGCCGGTGTCATGATTGAAAGCCACATCAACCCGGACGCAGCGTGGAGCGATGCAAAACAACAGGTAACGCCCGCCGCGCTTGCTAAAATTGTGGAAGGCCTCGTCGTACGCACGTCTTCATCAGACAGCAAAAGCTTTAAGGATACACTCAGTATTTTGCGTGAACAGATCGATCAACTGGATGACGAGATCATGCAGAAGATGGCGTCACGCATGAAGATCTCGGAAAAGATCGGACAGTATAAAAAAGAAAACAACGTGACCATTCTGCAGGTGACGCGGTGGGAGGAAATCATTCAGACCCGCATTACACTGGGTAAAGCGATGGGGCTGAGCGAAGAGTTCACGAACGACCTTCTGAAACTCATCCACCAGGAATCCATACAGATCCAGACCAAGGTGATGAACAAAATAGCAGAACGCGTGTAAATCAAAAGCCCCTCTACCAAGGGGCTTTTTTCTGGTTATAGGTTATGGCGGCGTGGTTAGAAATAATACTGGCCGCCTGCGTTTATCCGTATTACCGGAATTTTCCGGTTCTTCTCGAAAGCGTCGTGTATCGGTTTCAGGTTGCGCCAGAAATTAATTCGTCCCGGATCTTCCGGAAAGTCTGCGGATAGCTTTTCCATTCCGGCATCGCTTAAACGTGCGGGAAAGATGTGCACGGGAATTTTTTCCTGCGCATAATGCCGCGCTTCAACCGCCAGTACATACACCTCTTTTATTTTTTCATCCGTGATGGGTAAGCAGCCGATGGTTACGCAGTTGCCATGAACGTAGATGGCACCACCCGGATTTTTCCGGTCGCTCAGGATCTTATCAGATGCATTAGGGTAGTTGATGCCAAGCGACAAATGGAAATTACTCAGCGGATTAAAATGATTGATATGATAAACTCCCTCCGGGACCTGTAAATCGCCTTCCTTCCGCTTCGGACCTAATACCCCGGAAGTTGCACAGATCTCATATTGAGTCAGCAGACTGTATTCATCGTCGCCTTTTAATTTCATCCATACTTCGAGCGTGCGCTCCTGTTTAAAGGCCCTGAGAAAAATGTGAAATCCTTCGGCCGGAAACTTCCCACCTTTGAAATAACTTTTTACCTGTCCTTCTTTTTCCGTATAGGCGTTTTTAACGCGGCTATGCCTGAGCTGTGCCGCCTTAAAGGAGGAAGAGGGTTGAATCGCCATCACAATCAGGATCCAAATTAATCGCATATGAAGTTACTTTTGGGGAAAGAGTGTATTAAATTACAAATGGTTTACCGGTTAGCATGATGATTTCAATAATATATTGTGTGGTAGTGACAGCGGTTACAGCGGTCATAACAGGGGTGATTGTTTACTGGAGGGGCCGCGAAAAATACCTGAAAATGAAGCGGCTGCACGATGCAAAGAACATCCTTACACTGGACCTCGTTCCCTGGGCGCGGGTGAACGAGCTGATCGAGCACGACCGGCAACGGATCGCCAGCGACCTGCACGACGAACTTGGTACATTGCTCAGCGTTATCCACCTCGACCTCGAACTGGTTACACGTGAAGCAGAAACATTGCCGCCGCACATCGAGGCGAAATTACTCACGGTGAAGAAAAATCTGAATGTCACCATTGAAACGATCCGCAACACGGTCTGGAACCTCTCTCCGCACTTCCTTGAAAAAGTAAATTTCACCTTTGCGATCCGTGAGTTGTGTAACAAACTGGATGCGCTGAAAGGAACGCATATGCATTTTGTGCAGAGCGGCACACCATCCGCAATCAGTCAAAAGCAAAAACTGAATCTGTTCCGCATCGTCCAGGAACTGCTCACGAACGCCATTAAACATTCCGGCGCGTGGAATATTTCCGTGCAACTGCATTGGGACGACGAGAAACTTACGGTGACGGTCGAAGATGACGGCTCTGGTTACAAACGCAAGGAATTCGAAGCGCAGCACTCCGGCCTGGGTTCTGTCAATATGATCAAGAGGGCCAACGTCATTGGTGCAAGCCTCGTGCAGGAAGAATTGTCCCGCGGGCTCCGGACCGTCGTTGAGCTGAAACTTGGAACGGCTGAAAATCAGAAAGAAGGCTACACGTTATAACTACGCCAGTACCCCATTCTGGTATGCATAGGAGATCAGCTCGGCTACATTCCTCGTTTTCGTTTTCTGCAACATGTCTTCACGGTAGCTGTTGACGGTGTTTTCCTTCAGGCTCATGCGCTCGGCAATCTCCTTGCTCGAGCGGCCCATTTTCAGGAAGAGCAGGATCTCGGCCTCCCGCTTATTGAATGTAATCACCGGTGATTGCTTGATAGGCGTTTTCTTGATCAGCGTTGGTGATATTGAGGAGGCGAAGAATTGCTCACCGTTGAGCAGTTTTTCGATGGCGAGGCAGATCTCACTTGAACCGCTGTTCTTGAACAGAAATCCATGCACACCGATCTGTACAAGGTGCATGATCATGGCTTCCCCATGATATTGTGTTAACACGAGAATTTTTGTATCGGGAAATTCTTTAATGATTTGCTGCGCGGCCTCCACGCCGTTCATCTCTGGCATACCAATGTCCAGGAGTACCAGATCCACATTAGAGATCTTCAGCATTTTAAGCGCCTCAGGGCCCGTTCCCGCGTGATAAAGTTTAACGGTAGGGTAATGTTGTTTGAGGATCAGTGCCAGTCCTTCACGGAACAATTGTTGATCATCTACAAGTAGCAGGGATATCGGTTTCATAAGCCAGACATTTTAAACCGTAATTTACCTATTATAAAAGGAAAAATTGTACCTTATTTTTCGGGTTTACCGGGCTGGCTAGCTGTCGGCGTTATGGTTAAGCGGTCATTGTTCAAAAATATTTTCTCGACCGGGTACGCAAAATGAATTTCGTGCTGGCGGAACGCTTCGAGCATTGCGATGTTTATGGCTTGCTGTATGTCGGCATAAACGTTATAGTCGGCACTTAAAACGTAGTACACGCATTCAAATTTCAAACTCCAGTCGCCATAGGCATTGAAATGTACGCGGTCAAAAGCGATGGGCGATTGTTGCTCGACAATGGCCCGGACCATCCCCGGGATCGACCTTACTTTTTCAACGGAAGTATCGTAATCGATGTTGAAATTGAAAACAACGCGGCGCCGTTCCATACGCTTGTAATTATGGATGCGCGACGTGGTAAGGTTTGCATTTCCAATGATCAGCTGTTCGCCGGAAAGGCACCGGATACGGGTGGTTTTAATTCCAATGTATTCTATCGTTCCCAACTTATCGTCAACGATAATGAAATCGCCCACTTCAAACGGCCGATCAAAAAAGATCACAAAGTAATTAAAGAGGTCACCGAGAATATTTTGTGCGGCCAGGGCCACGGCAATACCCCCGATACCGAGACCAGCGATGATCGTGGTAACATTATAACCAAGATTGTCAATCAGGAACACTACCCCGAGAACCCAGATGATAATGTTGATGATGATCATCAGGCCACCGAGTTGCTTTATTTTTTCCTCGCCGCGCTCCTGTTTTCGGATATTGTGCTGAAGCAGTAGCAAAATGACCGTGGCCAGCAGGCGCAGGATATAGTAGGTAACCACGACAGAGATCGCCACCTCAATCACGCGGTCGGTCTGTCCGGAAAGGTTGAGATAGGTTAGTCCCGCGTACACGATAAGATAGTATGCCGCGGGAATCCCGAACCGCTCGAGGCTCTGGACAATAACGTCATCGATATTGCCCTCAGTCGTGGCGGCCCATTTTTGCAACGAACTGAGAATAAATCGCTTAAAAAGGCGCAACAAAAGTGTTCCGACGAGGATAATGGCAGCGGCAATCAGGTAGGCCTGTACTGTGTTGCCGAAGTATTCCTGCTGCAGAAAATTGTCCATGGTTTTTATCGTTTTTCTATAAAATTCAGATACCAGCTGTTCAAGGAGCAAATATCTTAAAACCGTCTGTTTACATTTGTAATTCGGAAAAAAGTTCGATATTAAGCTCCCCCAATTTTACAGACATGAAAAATACTCCCTGGAAAAAAGTCGCCATCGGCCTGGTGGCTGCAGGTGTTATTATTGCCGCCATTTTCTATTTAACCGGCGGTCGCGGCACCAAACCGTCGCCCAGTTACATTAATCCGGCTTTTGGAGCCTTCATTTCATCCTATACGTCTGGCGTCGTTTCATCCGGCAGCACCATCCGCGTAGTCCTGGGAAAGGACGCGGTGGATTCGGCCGAGATCGGACGTGAAAGTTCCGTCAAGCTTTTCTCATTCAGCCCGTCAATCAAGGGCACAACGGTCTGGTTAAGCCGGAATACGGTTGAATTCCGCCCGGAAAGCAGACTTCCCTCGGGGCAGGTATATCATACGAGCTTTTTCCTGTCTAAAATCACGGAAGTAGCCCCGGAACTCGCCACTTTCGAATACACTTTTCAGGTCATTCCCCAGAATTTTGAGGTATCCGTCGAGAATGTAAAGCCGTATGTAAAAACGGAGCTGAAACGCCAGCAGATCCAGGGTACACTCCTGACGGCCGATTTTGCTGAAAACGCCGCCGTGGAGAAGATGATGGAACCCGTTCAGGACGGTAAAAAACTTTCCATCACCTGGAGCCACAATCCCGATGGCAAACAACATGGATTTATTATTGAAGATGTCAGTCGCAAAGAGGAACCGGGAATGGTAAAGCTTGCCGTCAAAGGCAACCCGTTGGGTATCGAGCGCAGTTTCGAACAGGAAGTTGAGATTCCTTCTTTGAGTGATTTTAAGCTGATGGCCACCCGGGTTGTGCAGAGCCCCAATCAATATGTGGTGCTCCAGTTTTCAGATCCTTTAAAGGAAAAACAGGATCTCACCGGGATGATCAGGGTCACGGGTCTCACCGACCTCGATTTTGATGTACATGACAACGAGATCCGGGTTTATCCTGCCGTGCGTCAAACCGGTGTTAAGACGGTCAGCATCGAAGGCGGGGTAAGAAACATTCTTGATTATAAGATGAAAGCAAGCACGACAGCGGAGATCGTGTTCGAACAGGTTTCGCCTGCTGTGCGCTTTACGGGGAACGGATCGATCCTGCCCGGAACCGATGGGCTGGTACTTCCCTTCGAAGCGGTTAATCTCAACGCCGTCGATGTCACCATCACCAAAATATTTGGGAATAACATGCTGCAGTTCCTCCAGATGAATAACATTGACGGGAACCAGGAACTTTACCGCGTGGGAAAACGCGTGTTGAAAAAAACAGTGTCGCTTGAGAATTCCGGTGTCGCCGACCTGGGCAAGTGGAACCGGTTTACATTGGACCTTGCCAAACTTATTAGCGCAGAACCCGGCGCCATCTACCAGGTTAAGCTGGCCTTCAAGCGTTCATATTCGACCTACAACTGCGACGGGCAGGAAACGCCTGGCGACGAGCTTACACAATTTGACGACTCCGACATCGAGGACGATTTCAATTACGGCTACGATGGCTACTACGAAGAAGACTACTATTATTACGAGGACTATGATTGGGAACAGCGCGATAACCCCTGTCATTCTTCTTACTTCACCGCCAGCCGTAATATCCGCCGGAACGTACTGGCATCCGACCTGGGCCTTACGGCGAAACGCGGTGACGACGGCAATACCTATGTGTTTGTGACCGACCTGAAATCCGCACAGCCCTTTTCCGGCGTACAGGTTGAACTGTATGATTATCAGCAGCAACTGCTGGGAACAGCAACCTCCGACGGGGAAGGCAAAGTTGTGATCAACTCGAAAGAGACGCCATTTGCATTGATTGCTAAACAGGGTGCACAACGGGGTTATCTGAAGTTACAGGATGGTGAAGCACTTTCTGTCAGCAGTTTTGATGTATCTGGGGATGTCATCCAGCGCGGTATAAAAGGATTCCTGTATGGAGATCGCGGCGTATGGCGCCCGGGTGATTCCCTTTATCTGACCTTTATCCTCGAAGACAAAAACAAATTACTGCCGCCTACCCATCCCGTTGTTTTTGAAATGCAAAATCCACAGGGACAGATTGTAAACCGTTTGGTACGGTCAGGTTCTGAAAACGGATTCTATGCATTCGCGACAGCGACCCAGCCCGATGCGCCGACCGGAAACTGGACCGGCCGTGTAAAAGTGGGTGGAACGGAGTTTGTGCAGACGCTGAAGATCGAGACGGTTAAACCGAATCGACTGAAAATCAATCTTGACTTTGGAACCGAACGCTTCAATACAGCGGAAGTCACCGGTACAGTGGATGTAAAGTGGCTGCACGGAGCGCCCGGCCGGAATCTTAAAGCAGAATTCGATATGTTGCTGGTGAAGGTACCCACCCAATTTAAAAAATATCCGGATTTCAATTTTGAAGATCCCGCCCGCGAGTTTTACAGCGAAGCACAACCCATATTCGAAGGTACTACCGATGATGAAGGAAAAGCCACGGTGCAGGTGAGTTTATCGTCAAATTATGCTGCGCCTGGATTTCTCAATGCTGTTTTCCGGGGAAAAGTATTCGAGGAAAGCGGCAACTTCAGTATCGACCGTTTTTCAATCCCATACTCACCCTATCCTTCGTATGTCGGAATGAAAACTCCGGCCGGCGAGCAATACAGCGGCATTCTTTATTTTGATCAGCCCCATAAGATCGATCTCGTTACGGTGGATGCCGATGGAAACGGCGTGACGCGCGATAACCTCGAGGTCTCTGTCTACAAGCTGAATTCCCGCTGGTGGTGGGATAATTCATACGGCAGTCTCGCCAGCTATGTAGAGGGTTCCTCTTCCCGCATCGTCAGAAAAGAAAGCGTCCGCACCGTTAACGGAAAAGGGTCGTGGACCCTGGACATGAAAGCTGCCAAAGACGAATATGGCCGGTACTTCATCAGGGTGTGTGACCCCGTGTCAGGGCATTGCACCGGGCAAACCGTGTACATTGATGAGCCCGGATGGTACAGCCGCGCCCGGGCAGAGGGGGCTACTGGCGGCGCCACGCTCCTTTCGTTCAAAACGGATAAACCTTCCTATAACATCGGCGAAAAAGCAACGGTGACCATACCCGGTGCCACAGCAGGACGTGCCCTGGTCAGTCTGGAAAGTGGCAGTAAGGTGCTCCAGACCTATTGGGTGGAGACGCAACAGGGCGAGTCACGTTTTACCTTTGATATTACCGCTGATATGGCACCGAATATTTACGTTCATGTCGCGCTCATGCAGCCGCACGCACAGACGTTAAACGATCTTCCGATCCGGTTGTACGGCATCACCAACATCGGCGTCGAAGATCCGGGTACGCACCTCGAACCCGTTATACAGATGCCGGACGTGCTGGAGCCAGGCGAGAAAGTCACCATCAAGATTTCAGAAAAGGAAAAGCGGAAAATGACTTATACCGTCGCCATGGTCGATGAAGGCCTCCTGGATCTCACACGGTTTAAAACACCGGATGCCTGGAACCGTTTTTATGCCCGCGAAGCCCTCGGTGTGCGCACGTGGGATGTTTATGACGATGTGATGGGCGCATTCGGCGCGCAGATCGAAAGACTCCTGGCCATTGGTGGAGACAGCGAACTAGCCGCAAAAGAAGAAGACGCAAGGGCCAATCGCTTTAAACCTGTCGTTAAATTCTTCGGACCGTTTACGCTGGATGGCGGATCGGATGAACATACGTTTACCATGCCACAGTACATCGGGTCGGTGAAGACCATGGTGGTGGCCGGGTTCGACGGTGCCTATGGTAAGGCCGACAAGGTTACTCCGGTGCGCAAACCATTGATGGTACTGGCCACCCTTCCCCGGGTACTCGGTCCGGAAGAAACATTGAAACTTCCGGTAACGCTGTTTACCCAGGATAAAAACATCCGGAATGTGAAAGTAACGGTAAAGACAACGGGTCCGCTATCTGTCACTGGCAGCGCCACGCAGTCGGTTGTAATTCCTGCCGGCGGCGACCTTACGGTTGACTTCGATGTGGCTGTTAAAAGCGCCATTGGTATCGCCAGGGTTGAGGTCACGGCGACTTCCGGCAACTTTACATCGACGGATGCTATTGAAATAGAAGTGCGTAATCCCAACCTGCCGGTGACAAAAGTAACGGAGTCGTTACTGGAAGCAGGCAAATCATGGAATGCCGAAGCCGCTCCCTTCGGAATGACAGGGACCAACTCAGCCATACTGGAAATATCCAATATGCCGCCGATCAATATGGGGTCGCGTCTTCGCTACCTGATTCAATATCCACATGGATGCATTGAACAAACGACGTCTTCCGTTTTCCCGCAGCTTTATCTTAAACAGGTGAAGGTTTTGTCTGAAATGGAAAAGAATAGTATTCAAAGGAATGTCACCGCCGGCATCGAACGGGTAAAATCCTTTATCCAGCGCGACGGCGGATTCAGTTACTGGCCCGGATCAACCGAAGGATCGGACAGCTGGGGAACGTCATATGCTGGGCACTTCCTGATCGAAGCGCAAGCATCCGGCTATTATGTGCCGGAAGACATGCTGAAGAACTGGAAGAGGTATCAGCGCAACAAGGCTGGTGAGTGGCGGAGAGACGCGCGGTATTATAACAGCGACCTTATGCAGGCTTACCGGTTGTACACCCTGGCGCTGGCAGGTGCGCCGGAACTTGGCGCAATGAACCGGCTTCGCGAGCAGGGTAATCTCAATGCTACCGCGACATGGATGCTGGCCGCTTCTTACGCGAAAGCCGGACAGGCAGAAGCTGCACAAAAAATGATCGCTAACCTTTCCACCACGCTGAAACCTTACCGCGAACTCGGTTATTGCTATGGATCGGACGTGCGCGACAAGGCCCTGATCCTGGAAACACTTGTATTGCTCAATGATAAAACAAAGGCGTTCGAAGTACTCAAGGAGATATCACGTTACCTGAGCAACCCGAGCTATTGGATGAGCACCCAGGAAACAGCATTTTGCCTGAAAGCCGTGGGTTCTTTTGCCGGGATGGACAAGCGTGGTGAATTGAAATTCTCGTATACGCTGAATGGAAAGACTGTTAACGCCAGCAGTGAATTGCCTGTGGCGCAAGTCCAGATTCCGATCAGTGGAGTCAGAAAGGAAAGCATCAAGGTAGATAATCAAGGCCAGGGAATGCTCTTTACGCGACTGATCATGGAGGGTACGCCGGCGCGCGGTGCCGAAGAGGATACGCAGAACAGTTTGTCAATCAATGTCCGCTATACCGATGTCGATGGCAGGGATATCGATGTTTCGCGACTTGAACAAGGTACGGCTTTCATCGCGGAAGTGGCCCTTACCCATGGCGGCGCCAGGATGTGGTACGAAAACCTTGCCCTTGCACAGGTGTTTCCTTCAGGATGGGAGATCAATAACCTGCGGCTGACCGGCGATGAGGAGTTTGTCAAGAACAGCCCGTTCGACTATCAGGATATTCGCGATGACCGCGTGTACACATATTTCAGTTTGAATACCAACGAACGGCGTACCTTCAAAGTGATGCTTACAGCAAGTTATGCGGGCAGTTATTATTTACCTGCCACAAGCTGCGAAGCGATGTACGACCGGAGTATTTATGCCCGCAAAAAAGGGCAAATCGTAGAAGTGGTCAAGACGTCGACGCAATAATGCATCGAAGGGCCGGGCAGGCGGGAGGCTGATGGAAGATGGACTTCAAAAATATTCTTAACAAGAGAAGCGTAGCATCGTTCCTGAAGATCAGATTTTTGGGATTGGGTGTAAAAGTTTGGATCACCGGGACAATCATCGTTCTCGTATCCTATTACTTCTGTCTTCCGGCGAAGTTGTTTACCGATCCTTCATCCACGGTGCTTGAAGACCGGAACGGTCAGTTATTGAGCGCCGTGATCGCCAGGGATGGGCAGTGGCGTTTCCCTGAGCGCCATAATGTGCCGGACAAATTCGCGACGGCCGTAATCACGTTTGAAGACAAGCGTTTTTGGTCGCATCCCGGCGTCGATCCGCTTTCGTTCGGAAGAGCGTTGTATCAGAATATTCAGCGGGGAAAAATTGTCAGCGGCGGAAGCACCATCAGCATGCAGGTGATACGGCTGTCGCGGAAAAACCAGCCGCGTTCGGTATTCGAGAAACTGGCCGAAATGGTACTGGCCACGCGGCTGGAATTCCGGTACTCAAAAAATGAGATCTTGTCGCTGTATGCGTCTCACGCACCGTTCGGCGGGAACGTCGTTGGGCTTGATGCAGCATGCTGGCGATATTTTGGACGTCAGCCCGACGAATTATCATGGAGCGAAGCAGCGCTGCTCGCGGTGTTACCCAATGCACCGTCGCTCATCCATCCCGGGAAAAACCGAATGCTCCTCGCAGCGAAACGCAACAGGCTGCTGGATAAGTTGAGGGACCAGGGGGTTTTGGATGAGGTAAGCTGTACCCTGGCAAAGCAGGAGCCGATACCAGAGAAGCCACACGCCTTGCCGCAATATGCACGGCACCTGATCAGCCGCGGTGTTGCCGATGGCTTCGGCCAACGGAGAATAACATCGACACTTGATATTCATCTTCAGCAACGGATCGAGCAGATCTTATCCGACCACCACCAACGCCTCGCTGCCAACCAGGTATATAACATCGCGACAGTCGTTGCCAAAGTGGAAACCGGTGAGGTAGTCGCCTATGTTGGTAACGTTCCGGCTATGGGCACGCAGGAAGGCGAAGTCGATGTCGTGCAGGCCGCGCGTAGCACAGGAAGTATTTTGAAACCATTCCTGTACGCCGCCATGCTAGACGAAGGAAAGATCCTGCCGCGGACCTTACTCCCCGATGTCCCGACTTTTATTAACGGATTCTCACCCAAAAATTTTTCGAAGCAGTTCGATGGCGCGGTGGCAGCCGATGAAGCACTCATTCGATCCCTGAATATTCCCGCGGTTCATTTGTTAAGGAATTACCGTTACGAAAAATTTCACCACCTGTTAAAAAATGCAGGCATGACCACTTTGATTCACCCGCCCGATCATTACGGGTTATCACTGATACTCGGCGGGGCGGAAGGTACCCTCTGGGATGTTGCGGGGATGTATGCTTCGATGGCGCGGACATTAAATCATTATTACCATTTTCCGGGAAAGAATAAATATTCCCCGGAAGATTTTCATGCGTTGAAATATTTGCAAGGCGAACCGGATGTTCCAAAAAATCCAAGGGTTCTTTCCGAAACTTCTGTGATCAGCGCAGGAGCGATCTTTCAGACATTTGATGTGCTTAAAGAATTATCCAGACCAGGCGAAGAATCCGGGTGGCGCAGTTTTCACAGCACAAAAAAGATTGCCTGGAAGACCGGAACAAGTTTCGGCTTTCGCGACGGTTGGGCTGTGGGCGTAACGCCTGATTTCGTGGTCGGTGTTTGGGTCGGGAATGCAGACGGTGAAGGGAGACCCGGTCTGACAGGAACAGATGCCGCAGCACCCGTCATGTTTGACATCTTCTCCCAATTGCCAGGCCATGCATGGTTTTCACAACCCTTTGGGGAGTTGGAACAGATAACCGTCTGCGCAAAAAGCGGTTACCGCAACACACCTTTGTGCGGTACCCCGGATACGATTCGGGTTCCATCGAACGGCCTGTTGAGCCAGGCATGCCCCTATCACAAAAAGGTGCATTTAACGGCCGACAAAAAATACAGGGTGCATAGTGCCTGCGCTTCCGTCGACAAGATGGTTGAGGCTAGCTGGTTTTTGCTCCCACCAGTTCAGGAATACTACTACCGCCCGAAAAACATTTCGTATAAACAACTCCCTGCATTGAGAAAGGATTGTGAAACGGCCGCATCCTTTCCGGCCATGGACATTATCTATCCGAAGCCGGATGCGCGCATTTTTATACCGCGCTCACTCGATGGAAAGCCGGGTGCTGCCGTGTTTGAATTGGCACATCGCGACCCTGGAACAACGGTTTTCTGGCACCTCGACGGCACCTATATCGGGAGTACCAAAAGAAATCACCAGATGCCGGTGCATCCGCCCGAAGGCAGGCATAAACTGACCATAATGGATGAAAAGGGCGATTTTGTTGAGCAAACTTTTGAAGTATTGTCAAAAATTTAATGGTAATCAGCTGATCCGTAGCGATTTACTTGCATTTTCTTAATTCTTTACTAAATTCGTATTGCTTTTAGTACTTGTTATTTAATCCAGTGTGTCATGAAGACAATCAAACTTTTTGCACTGGTAGGTATTTTTTTACCGTTGATGTTCAGCCAGCCTACCAAAGTATTGAGCCATGGGCAGGGTCCTTTTGAAGAATACCCGAATTATGTGGTAATCGGAGCATTCTCCATTCACAAGAATGCGATACGTTTTACCTCTCATGCGCACCGCGATCTTAACCTCAATGCGCGCTTCGAACTGAATCCCAACCGGAACCTCTATTACGTTTATGTGCTCAGCACAACCGACCGGGCAAAAGCTATCCATGTTGCGCTGAAACTCCGGGCGGAATCCGAGTTGACGGATACCTGGGTATATAGTGGATTCCTTGGCCCCCCGCCGCATAACGGTCGGGCTATGTCGCCAGGAGTCGATATCAATCCGGCCACGGAACAGCATATGGATCGGATACCGAACGAAATTCAAGACAACGCACCTGCTATATCGGAATCTGATGGCAGCCGTGACACCGCGGCCAGTCCAGCTGTAGAACAAACCGCGGATATCGCGGAGCCGCTGGATGACGAAATCGAGGGAAAGAAATTTTATTTCAAGCTCTATCGCGCGATGGACAATACGCCGGTAGAGGGAGATGTTGATGCTATCGACACCGAACGGTCCAAGAAAATTGCCACGTACAAAGGCAACGCTCCGGTAAAGGTACCTACGCCGCCGGGTAAGGTTACCAATCTTTCACTGCTCTGCGAGGTTTTTGGCTACCGTAAGGTGCAACGCGAGGTTGACTACAACAATCCCCAGGGCGAAGGCATCGAAACGGACGAAGACGGCAGAACAGTTATACCATTCGAACTCGTGCGTTTGCAGAAGGGCGATATTGCCGTCATGTACAATGTGTATTTTTTTAAGGATGCAGCGATCATGCGACCCGAATCGCGCTACGAGGTCAACAGCCTGCTGGAAATGCTCAATGAAAATAAGGCATACCGCATCAAGATCCACGGTCACACCAACGGCGGTGCCGCCGGTAAGATCGTTTCCAAGAATCCTGAAGGCGACAATTTTTTCGCGCTAACCGATACCCGTGACGGCTATGGATCGGCCAAAAAACTATCACAGGAAAGGGCGGAGATCATCCGGGACTTCCTTGCCAGCAATGGCGTGGATGCAAGCCGCATGCAGATAAAAGCGTGGGGTGGCAAGCGTCCGATCCACGACAAGCATCATACCCGTGCCCAGGAAAATGTTCGTGTAGAGATCGAAATTCTCGAAGACAAGTAATTCTATATTCAATCTTCAATATTCAACCTTCAGTATTGTCTAAAGCAACTCATTCGCCAGGTTGGCCAGTTCGGAGCGCTCACCTTTTTCAAGTGTAATGTGCGCATAAAGTTCGTGGTCCTTCAGGCGATCGATCAGGGTTGACAAACCGTTACTCTGCGAGTCGAGGTAGGGCGTGTCAATCTGGTAGACATCACCCGTAAAAATGATCTTGGTGTTTTCGCCTGCCCGGGTGATGATCGTCTTCACTTCATGCGGAGTCAGGTTTTGCGCTTCGTCAACGATAAAGCAAATATTGGATAAGCTTCGCCCGCGAATGTAGGCCAGCGGCGTGATTACGAGTTTCTCCTGGTTGATCATTTCAGTAATCTTTGAATACTCCTTATCTGTTTCGCTGTATTGATTCTGAATGAACTTCAGGTTGTCCCAAAGCGGTTCCATATAGGGATTGACCTTCGACTTGATATCCCCGGGTAAATACCCGATGTCTTTATTGCTTAACGGAACGATGGGACGAGCAAGGTAAATCTGTTTATATTCTTTTTTCTGCTCCAGTGCCGCGGCAAGGGCCAGCAAGGTTTTCCCGGTCCCTGCCACACCTTGTATTGACACCAGTTTGATCTCGGGCTTTAAGGCCGCATGAATCGCGAAGGTCTGCTCGGCATTTCTCGGCTTTACGCCGTAGACCGAACGTTTCTCCACATGCTCCACCATTTCGTTGAGTGGATTGTAGTAGGCCAGTGCGGATTTCTTGCCGCTTTTCAGAATGTAATAATGGTTTTTTTGTGCCGGCGTCTTTCCCAGCAGATCGCCCGGGGGACAATATCCTTTTTCATATAATAAATTGATCATCGCCGGATCAATATTCTCCAGGATTGTATTGCCTGTATAGAGTGAGGAAATGTTTTGAACCTTGCCGGTGGTGTAGTCCTCGGATTGAAGTCCCAGCGCCTTGGCCTTGAGCCGGAGGTTTACATCTTTTGAAACGAGAATGACCCGCTGGTTCTTCTCTTCTTTCTGAAGTTGCAGCGCCGCATTCAGTATCCGATGGTCAGCCTTTACCTCGTTAAAGATTTTGTTGGCATCAACAGCGCTGTGGGTGTCCATCAAGACTTTGAAACTTCCCTTCCCTTTCCCATTGATGGGATTCCAATGGTGAAGCATCTGGCCCTTGGCGAGTTTATCGATCAGCCTGATGAACTCGCGGGCTTCGAAGTTCTTTGTGTCGTTGCCTTTCTTGAAATTATCAAGCTCCTCGAGTACTGTGATCGGGATGCCTACATCATGTTCGTCGAAGTTAAGGATTGAGTTGTGTTCATAAATAATGACCGATGTGTCGAGAACGAAGATCTTCTTCTCCTTCTTGGATTTAGCCATGCTTCACAAAGAACTTGGTTTAAAAAAAACGCCTATAGCGAAATGTAGGGAAAAGCTTATGAAAGCAAGGCGTGCGGCAAATACAATTTTTTTGGTAATTTTACAGCCCGTTTAATAAGGTTCAAAGTTTAAGGTTCAAGGCTTCAGGTTGAGCGTCTTTGATTTCAGGAGGCTGTAAAGTTTAAGATTTCGGGTTGAGCTCACTTTTTTTAACTGTTCATTTCTCATCCTTCATTCATTCATTCATTTCTTCCGCTCGTAAACGTCTCCCTTTTCGTGTGGCGTAATTTTCAGCACATCGGCCAGAACGAGCAATACAAGTTTTCGGGACGCATAAAATTTTTTCAGCCCGCTCAATTCAACAAACTTTTTCAGTGTGATACCGGGATGAAGGTCGAGGTACTGCATCAGCCAACGTTCGTGGTCACCATAGTGAAACCGGATGTCCTTCTTTTTTCGGGAGCGCCTGGCGATTTCACACATTTCACGACTTGCTTGTATACTTTTGTCGTCCACCCTGACAAAAGACGCCTGTGATGGTCCCGTCACAAAGTAATGCGGCTTGCGGTCACTTTCCGGAATTTCATATTGTATAACGACCCGTGAAGGTCCGACCGGTATCCTTGATTCTTTCAGGACAAGCGCCGGTTTGCAATGCTTCAGGGCCAGCTGCATGACATGCGATTCGTCATCCGGATGTTTGAGTCCCGGGATACTTCCGTCATCACCGACACCGAGCAGTAGCACACCGCCGCGCGTGTTGGCGAACGCGATCATCCCACGAACGATTTTCCCGGGGAATGCGGCCTTCCGCTTAAACTCGAGTGTAAGCCCTTCTCCCTTCGCCACCAACTGACGCAGCTGTTGAAATTGCTGTGCATGGAAAGAAAGAGATTCCTGAGATTTCATGATGGTGCAGAAACTGGCTGAACAATAGCGAACCAAGGGGCGGATTCACACGAGCGGTTATATTTTTCGCCTGCTTAATTCATCATTTTCGTCCTCATCATCATCGTCTTCTCCCGGCCTGGGCAGTGTGAACATACTGCTGAGAAGGTCCTTGAACTGCAGCCCTGTTGAAAGGCTGTGTTTGCTGATAAGGCTGTACTCTGCCAGGCCATGCAAAGCAAACTCCATCATGAAAAGTTTCGTGGCCTGGTCCTTGCCGCGGTGAAATTCATTCACGAGGTCTGCCAGGCCCGGCACGCCCTTAAGCGCTTTTTCATATTCACTTTCCGTCATCGTATGCAGGAGATCAACCGTATTGCCATCGCTGAACCAATCGGAAATTTTCTTGTAAGGACTTTTTTCTTTTTGTTTCCTGAATTTTTCCGGGTCCGGGAAGTAGTTGACGAATTGGGTGCGCAGCGCTTTTCCAATAAGATTCTGGGCGACGATGCCAGGCCCTTCCTGCTCACCTTCGTAGACCAGTTCGACTTTACCCGTAATCGCGGGAACAACGCCGATAAAGTCGATGATCCGTATCTGTGTCTGCTTTTCGCCATTGATCAGGCTCCGGCGTTCAGCGGCGGCAACGAGATTTTCATAGGCCGAAATCGTAAGACGCGCGGATACGCCGCTCTTTGCGTCGACATACTCGCTTTTCCGGGCTTCAAAGGCGACCTGCTCCACGAGATCTTTTGCGATATCGTGAACAGCAACCATGCTACGCTGCTCGGGACGGAGCCGGGCTTCCTGTTGGGTAATACGCTTCCCGATATCGAGTGTCTTGGGATAGTGGGTGATGATCTGGCTGTCGATGCGATCTTTCAGCGGCGTCACGATGCTGCCGCGATTCGTATAGTCTTCCGGATTGGCCGTGAAAACGAATTGAAGGTCCAGCAACAACCGGATCTTGAAACCGCGGATCTGGATATCACCCTCCTGCAGGATGTTGAACAAGGCTACCTGTATCCTGGCCTGGAGGTCCGGCAGCTCATTGATGACAAAAATAGACCGGTTGGATCGCGGTATTAAACCGAAATGGATCACCCGTTCATCGGAATACGGCAATTTGAGGGTGGCTGCTTTGATCGGGTCCACGTCACCGATAAGGTCGGCGATTGAGACATCCGGGGTGGCCAGCTTTTCGGTGTACCGTTCGTCGCGGTGAACCCAGGCGACCGGTGTTTCGTCCTGCATCTCGGCCACGAGATCTTTGCCAAAACGCGAGATTGGCTGCAACGGATCGTCGTTTAATTCGGAGCCTTCGATGATAGGGATATACTCGTCCAGCAGGTTTACCATCAGGCGGGCCAGCCGTGTTTTAGCCTGGCCGCGCAACCCCAGCAAATTGATATCGTGGCCCGCCAGAATAGCACGTTCAATGTCGGGTATCACGGTCTCTTCATAACCCCAGATCCCGGCGAACACGGTTTCTTTTTTCTTTAATCGGGCGATCAGATTTTCGCGAAGTTCTGTTTTGATCGATCGCGAAGTATAGCCTGAGCGCTTCAGTTCGCCAAGGGTTTTTATGTTTGTTTGCATCATGGTAAAATTAGTAATGCGCGCGTCACCCGGTCGCAGCGCTACAAAGTCTTTCTTCTGTTTCGTTTGAAATCCTCAAACACCAGGTTGCCCAGGCCCTGGAGGCTGCTGTAATAAGCATTGCCATTATTGGCTTTGGTAAAATCACGGACAAAGGACTTGAGATAGGGATCCGTGGCGATCATGAAGGTCGTGACCGGAATTTTTATTTTTCTCATTTGCGTGGCAAGGGTCAGCGTCCTGGAGAGGATCTTCTGGTCAAGGCCAAAGGCATTTTTGTAATACCGGATCCCCTGTTTGATACAGGTGGGTTTGCCATCGGTGATCATGAACACCTGTTTATTGCTGTTTTTCCGGCGACGCAGGATGTCCATCGCCAGCTCAAGTCCGGCAACGGTATTGGTATGGTAAGGTCCAACCTGCAGGTAGGGAAGATCCTTAATTTCAATCTGCCAGGCATCGTCGCCAAACACGAGGATATCCAGTGTATCCTTCGGGTATTTTTTTGTGATGAGTTCGGCCAGCGCCATCGCTACTTTTTTAGCGGGTGTGATCCGGTCTTCGCCATACAGGATCATAGAGTGTGAAATGTCAATCATCAACACCGTGGATGTCTGCGTCTTGTATTCACTTTCCATCACCTCGAGGTCATCTTCGGTCATGAAAAAGTTTTCGACCCCGTGGTTGATCTGTGCATTTCTCAGGGAGTCTGTAACCGATATCTGGTCGAGCGTATCGCCGAATTCATAGTCGCGCCTTTCCGTGGTTTGTTCATCGCCCCGGCCGCTGTTGGGTGTATTGTGTTCGCCCTGCTTGCTTTTTTTCAGCTTCCCGAAAATTTCTTCCAGGGCGGACTGCCTGAGGTTCTGTTCGCTTTTGGCGTTCAGTTTAAACTCGCCTTTCGGTCCGGCTTCTGTGATGTAGCCGTTGCGCTTCAGATCTTCAATAAAATCCCCGATACCATACGTGCCATCAGTGAGTTTGTATTGCCTGTCAACCTCCGTCAGCCATTGCAACGCTTCGGCTACATCGCCTGACGTCAGGAGGACCAGCTGCATGAATACCTTCAGCAGGTTCTCGAAATCGCTTTTGGCCTGGTCGGGCGGTGGCGTGTATTTGGAAAATCGGTAGCCGAGCATGTTTAATTTACGATAATAACTAAACCATTAATTCGTTCATTCTGTTTCGGCGCCTGAATTTTTATTTTAGGCGGGTCCGCCGACCCGTGTAAGTATTTGATTTGAATTAAAAATAATGGCAACCCGGATCCGGTAGATTTGCCCTAAATATTTGTCTATGAAAAAATCTGTTCTGGCTTTAATTGTTCTCGCCGCCGTCACGTTGTCCTCATGCGGCTTTTACACCTGTGCTACCTATGCAAAAAAGCCCGTTAAAGAGGCTGACGTGAAGGAAAAATGCATCTAGCAACCGGGTCGCTACCGGTCAGACAGCCCGTTTTTTTTCCCGCATCGTGCCGTATATGTAGTCCCAGAGGGGCGAGGAAACACCGAAAATAATGTCTCCGTCCCGGTAGTGGTGAATTCCGTGGTTAACCCAAAGTGCCTTCAGGAAGTTTTTGGGCGGGGGAAAACAGTGTACCACATAGTGTACGGACAGGTAGGCGGCATACCCGACGAGGAATCCGGGCAGGAATGCGAGTACAAGATCTCCCAGCACCACCCGCAGTAACAGTAGCAGTACCGTTGAAATGGTAATGCTCAGCAGCGGAGGCATGGCCAGCCGGTCCTTATCCTTTGGAAATTCATGGTGAACACCGTGCATGGTATACTGGATCCGCTCGCGTATCCGGGTGTACGTTTTCATGTGAAAGACATAACGGTGAACGTTGTACTCTACCCAGGTAAAGGTCAGCAGGCCCAGCAGGAACATTCCGACGGTCGTCAGCAGGGACAACGATGTGTACGTGGCACTCCAGTAGAGCAAAGCGGCCGAGTAAACAAAAAAGATTGTCAACGGGATCGAAATGTGCGTACGTGACAACTTTTCTAAGATCGGGTTCTTAAAAAGCTGCCGCGTCCCGTTATTCTTTGGCGTAACATCCTCCTTCATATGATCGACTTTTTAAGTGGGCGAAGATAAGTTGTTCCGTTCTTTTAAGAAAGGTGCTTTAAACAGAAGCCTTCGCCTCGCTTCTCTCCATTATTTTCTGATAATACGTTTCGTAAAGCGGTAAGATGCGCGAAATATCGAATTCTTTTGCCCGCTTCAGGGCATTTTCCTTGAACTTTGGCAAATTATTTTTGTCCAGGATAAAAAGTGACTTCCGGGTCATATCCTCGATGTCACCAACCGGACTTAAAAATCCGGTAACCCCATGGACATTCAATTCGGGCAGGCCGCCGGTATTACTGGAAACAACGGGCACTTCACATGCCATCGCTTCCAAAGCGGCAAGCCCAAAGCTCTCCTTCTCCGAAGGCATGATAAAAAGATCTGCCACGGACAAAACTTCTTCAATGGCCTCCAGCTTGCCCAAAAAGCGCACATCGTCGCAGATGCCCATCTCCCGACACATTTTTTCGGCCGGGTTTCGCTCTGGCCCGTCACCGATCATTAACAACTTCGCGGGAATTTCTTTCCGGATGTTCGCAAATACAGCGATCACGTCCGGGATCCTTTTTACTTCCCTGAAATTGGATATGTGTACAATCAGCACTTCGCCATTCGGACAGATCGCTTTTTTGAAATGATCCTTCTTTTGCTTCTTGAACTTAGCCAGGTCAATGAAGTTCGGGATCACTTCAATGTCATTCCTGATCGGAAAGTGCTGATACGTTTCCTTTTTCAGATCGTGCGACACCGCGGTTACCCCGTCGGATTCGTTGATACTAAAGGTAACAACGGGTTCGTACGAAGGGTCTTTGCCCACCAGGGTAATGTCGGTACCGTGCAAGGTGGTGACGACCGGAATGATAATGCCCTGCGTTCTGAGGATCTGCTTTGCCATATAGGCCGCCGAAGCATGCGGAATGGCATAGTGTACGTGAAGCAGATCAAGTTTTTCATTTTTCACGACACTGACCATCTTACTCGCCAGCGCCAGCTCGTAGGGTGGATACTCGAACAGGGGGTAGGTATGAAAATCCACCTCGTGGTAAAAGAGATTCTCATTCAGAAAATCCAGGCGACTGGGTTGTGAATAGGTGATGAAATGTACTTTATGACCTTCCTGGGCAAGCGCTTTTCCCAACTCCGTTGCAACGACGCCGCTACCACCGAAAGTCGGGTAACAGACTATCCCTATCTTGATGTGTTCCACAAGGCTATTTTATTTTACGTATAAACCCATAAAGCGGGCGAGTGGTTCTGAACCGTTGTAATTTACGGTGTATAGGCGCAATAATTGAAGATAGATTGATAAATAACATCCTGTATCCGTGAGCGGATGTTACTGGTTATCAATTTGTTGTTCCGATCCGGAAAAACGCGGTTCGACAAAAAAATGTAGACCAGGTTAAACTCTGGATCCACCCACATGCAGGTACCGGTAAACCCGGTGTGGCCAAAAGTCTGTGGTGACGCGTAGACTGACGTGGGGCCATTCGGATCGCTTTGCGTGGGTTTATCCCAACCGAGTCCGCGCCGGCTTTTCTCAAACTGCTTATGTGTAAACATCTGTACCGTTGACGATTTATAGTACTGATATCCGCCATACGATCCTTCCTGTAGCAGCATCTGGCCGAGTTTGGCGAGATCATTCGCGGTGCTGAATAATCCGGCATGCCCTGCGATTCCTCCCAGCATGGCCGCGCGTTCATCATGGACGGTTCCGGATACAAGCGTTTTGCGATAGATCCTGTCGTCCTCCGTAGGTGCGATCAGTTGTGCCGGAAAATCATTAAGGGGTGTATACCCGGTAGTGTGTGCGCCCAGCGGTTCATAGAAATTTTGGTTGAGAAAGTCCTCCATCGGCTGGTTGAGAATCCGTTCCGCAACCTGGTGCATGATCATAAAACCGAGATCGCTGTAACGGTAGGAGTAAGGTGTACGCGCGGGCCTGTCCTGAAGCTTGGAGGCCATTATCCAGGTCCATACCGAGTCGCGGATAGCGGGTGTTGCAAAAAGATCAGGGGCAACCTGCAACGGGTACGCTTCACTTTTCTCGTGACTGTAAAACGTGGGATGGAATTCCGTGTTTTGCATGGTTTGCGGCCACAACGGAATGAAAGGCAGAAGACCCGACTGGTGGGTCAGCATGTCGATGATCGTAAGATCTTTCTTGTTCGTCTTTTTCAACTCCGGCAGATAGTACGATACCTTTTTGTTGATGTCGATAAGGCCTTTTTCGTACATGAACATGGCGGCCTGTAGGGTGGCTGAAACTTTGGTGAGTGAAGCCAGATCGTAGATGGTCTCATCCGTCACCGGTGTAATACTGTCATAGGTCAGGTAGCCGAAGGTTTTATCGTAAATAACCTTTCCATCCTTTGCCACCAGCACCTGGCATCCCGGCGTAGCACCGATCCGGATAGCTTCCGTTGCAATCGCATCGATTTTCCGGAGTACCCGGCTGTCCATCCCGGCATCCTCCGGTATGGAATGACTGAGCCTGTTCAGCACCCGCGTTTGAATGCCGTCCCCGACGCGTGCGTGCAGTGCCGCTGTAAAGGGCAGCAATCCGTCAGCGCGAAGGGCGCCAAAAAGTACTTCTGGCACAGCCTTCCGTGTTTCAGGCACATCCGTATACGCCGTAACGATCGTGGGAAAATGGTCGGCGGATTTCAGCAGTGCTTCATTGCCAAAATCACAGATAACAACCTGCCGGGTCTGGGGAAGCAGGGGAATCAGGCGCTTATAGCGGTCGATGATCGACTGCGGCGTCCCGGGAAAAATGCCAATGATGATCACTTCCTGGTCATCCAAAGCGTCGGCCAGTTGAATCAGGTCGGTTCGCTCACCAACGATAAACGAGGAAAAGTTGACATAACGGGAAAGGTAATGATATACCTGTTTGTTCCGTTCGGATTGCTCGTCGGTCAGGTAAGAGAAATGCCTGTTCTCCAGCGTCATCAGCGGAAGCACCTTGGGCACATCACGGACGACTGTGACCGACGCGTTATAAAGCTTCTGGCTGAGCAATTTTGCCTGGGGTGTATTGAGCTTGCGCAGGATATTGTCAGTATTCAGTGTTGGCGAACGCCATAAGCCCGCGTCATACTTTGCGCTGAGAATTTTCCGGACAGACTGATCGAGCTGTTGTTCAAAACGCTCTTCGGTGCGTACGAGTTTTTTGATTTTCCGGATCGCCGGCCCCAAATCGCGCGGATCGATCAGGATGTCATTGCCGGCCTGGAACGCAAATAGTTCCGCCTCGCCACTTCTGTACTTTTTCGTGAAATTTTGAACGCCCGGAACATCCGCGAAAACCAATCCCCTGAATTCCATATTCTTCCGGATCCAGTCACCGGTGAACAAGGCCGACAGGATGGATGAATTAAAAGTGTTTTTCTTCGTCACGCCGATGTTGGGATAGAACACGGGGAAATCCGCCGCGGCTGGGATGACGCCGGTAAGTCCTTCTTCAAATAATTTCCGATAAGGAAATGCCTGAATGGAATCGATCGTAGGATGGATCGTGGGAATCCCTTTGTCGACATTCATGACGGTCAGGCCCTGGATGGGAAAATGACGGGCAACGGGGAGGACGCCCTGGCTTTGCAAGCCCTTCATATAGGCCACCGCTTTCCGCGCAACCCGGTTCGGATTTTCTCCGAATGAGCGATAGGCCAGCAATGTATCCTGTCGTTTCAGTACATCGGCGATTGGTGCGAAATTCAGGTTGGCGCCAATCACTTTCATTTGGCGCGCGATCTCCTTACCGAGATCGTAAACCATCGAATCATTACGAATGGCCCCCAGCGAAAGGGGACGTGGATAGGAAATCGTGCTGTCGAGGTTAAGACCCCACACAGCGTCGAGACCGACCAGCAGCGGCGTCGCCGTTTTTCCCTGTAATTGATTGATACTGCCGGCCACCTGGATCGGACTGCCATGTTGAAAAATGACACCGCCCACGCCGAACATCCCGATCTTCTCCGCGGCGTCCTGAAGGGTTTCTCCATCCGTGTCTTTTATGCGAATCATGAAAATCTGACCGATCTTTTCATTCACGCTCATGGAGGAAAAGACACTGTCAACCCACCGATCCTTTTCGGGCTGGGCATGGGTGGAAAAAAATCCGGCGAACGCCAGTATACACCCCAAAAGTTTTTTGATCATTCCTGAAGTTTTACCGTATTAAGTGTACGAAGTTATTAAAACTAAAAGCAATTATTTTGCCAGCGCAATACAGGCACCGCCAGGGCCGTGTATTGGTGCGGCTTCCCTGTCTCGGGAACAGCCAAAACCGGGCTTAAATTCCAAGGAATCAGATTAAAATTCGCACATTTGCACAGACTCGATTTGCATCCAACTGTTACAATGCCCGACGTTATTCAGCTTTTACCGGATTCTATTGCCAACCAGATCGCGGCCGGCGAAGTCGTACAGCGGCCCGCTTCTGCCGTGAAGGAACTCATGGAAAACTCGATCGACGCGGGCGCGCGGAATGTCAAGCTGATCGTGAAGGATGCGGGCAAAACCATGCTTCACGTTATCGATGACGGGACCGGCATGTCGGAAACGGATGCCCGGATGAGTCTCGAACGTCATGCGACGTCAAAAATCAGGAAAGCGGAGGATCTTTTTACACTTCACACGATGGGTTTTCGAGGGGAAGCCCTTGCCTCTATTGCGGCCGTCGCACAAGTGGAGATCAAGACGCGGAAGGAAGACCAGGAACTGGGTACACTGATTGTGGTGGAAGGGTCGGAAATAAAAAAACAACAACCCGTTGCTGCTGAAAAAGGAACGAGCATCTGTGTCAAAAATCTTTTTTACAACATCCCCGCCCGCCGGAACTTCCTGAAATCAAATCCGGTCGAGCTAAAACATATCATTGATGATTTCCAGCGCCTGGCCCTCGCGCATCCCGACCTGTACTTCACGTTCATCCAGGGCGACGAACTGATCTTTGACCTTCCGCCGGGAAAGCTCAGTCAGCGCATCGTCAATATTTTCGGGAAAGCTTACCAGGAGCAGCTTGCGGCATGCCAGGAGGAAACGAACCTGATAAAAGTGACGGGTTACGTCGGCAAACCGGATTTTGCCCGCAAAACCCGCGGTGAGCAGTTTATTTTTGTAAACCGGCGTTTCATCCGCAGCAATTATTTGCACCATGCCATCATGAGCGCATACGAAGGATTGCTGCCTGAAAACAGTTTCCCTTTTTATGTGTTGTTTCTCGACATTGATCCCAAGCACATCGACGTCAATGTTCATCCTACAAAAACAGAGATCAAGTTCGACGATGAACGCGCAGTATATGCCGTGGTACGTTCCGCGGTACGAAAGGCCATCGGCTCGCATAACCTGACACCGGCACTGGATTTTAACGCGGATGTGAACATCGTTTCGAAGCTCAACAATGCCACGCACGACAATGAAGTATATTTCGATGAGCGTTTCAGTACATCCCTGCACCGGTCGAACCAGGAAAACTGGGAAAAACTTTTCGAGGGTGAGGAACACAGCAGCCGGCTCCTGAATCCGTCCAGTGGTATGTCGCCCGTTCATACGTTGCGGTTCGAGAGTGCCATGAATCAGCCTGAATCTGAAGTGACTTCACCGGAAGAAAAGGCCCTGTTCCAACTTCACGGCCGTTACCTCGTTAGACAGGTACGGTCCGGGATGATGATGATCGATCAGCAGGCGGCGCACGAGCGCATACTGTTTGAGAAGTTTCTCGACCAGTTGAAACACCGGAAGATCCAAAGCCAGCAAAGCCTGTTTCCACAGCCGGTGAACTTCAGCGCTGCAGATTTTGCGCTGATCCTGGAAATGCAACAGGAGATCGAAGCGCTCGGTTTTCGTTTTGAAATCTTCGGGAAAAACACGCTGCTGGTGAACGGAATTCCCGCGAATCTTGCGAATGTCGGGGAGAAGGAGCTGTTCGAAGGCCTGATCGAACAGTTCAAGATCAACCAGTCGGAACTGGCGCTTCCGATCCCCGAGAGTTTGTGTCGCGCCTTGTCAAAACGCGCCGCTATCAAATCAGGGCAGCAGTTGGCAAAGGAAGAAATGCAGGGACTGATCGACAGCTTGTTTGCCTGCCGTACGCCTAATTATTCGCCGGATGGGCGGCTCACATTCTTTATTTTTGAGCTTGGTAAAATAGAAAACTACTTTCGATAGACTATATATAAAGGAATTATATAAATCATAACAGAATGTTCAGACTTACCCCGGTTGTCAGAAATATCATCATCCTCAATGTGATCGTTTTTGTTCTACAGAACTTTATTCCACCGCTGACGGGTATGATATCGCTGTATTCGCCTACCACACCTTTCTTTAAACCCTTTCAGCTGTTTACATACATGTTCGCGCACGGCGGTTTCATGCATATCTTTTTCAATATGCTGATACTGGCGACGACCGGGCCTATTCTGGAAAATTTCTGGAACCAGAAGAAATTCACCATTTTTTACATGGTGACGGGGATTGGTGCGGGGGTGTTCCACCTGCTGATCGAAATGGTTTTCTTTCCGGAAACTGCCGGTATTCCCATGTTGGGGGCCTCGGGGGCGATCTATGGAATTCTCATGGGCTTCGGAATGTTGTTTCCGAACCTGGAGATGATGTTACTGATTCCCCCGATTCCCATCAAAGCCAAGTACCTCGTATGGGTGCTGGGTGGAATGACGTTTCTGATGAGTGGAAGCGGTGTGGCTCATTTTGCGCATCTTGGAGGAATTGTTTTTGCTTTTATATTGATCCGTTACTGGCGCAGCCAGGGAGGGGGACATTATTGATATTTTATGCTGGGGGAATTTAAAAACGCTTTTCAACGACACAACAACGCGCACGTACAGTTGATCATCATCAACATTGTCGCATTCGTTGTACTGGCGGTCATTAGAGTATTCACGACCCTCACTGGTTTCGAGGCAGCGTTTGAGGTCTTCCACAATCAACTGGCCATACCTGCACCAATTCACGAATTCCTGACCCGGCCGTGGACCATGATCAGCTATGCTTTCGTCCACGATCTGGACGGCATTCTTCATATCTTATTCAATATGCTGTTCCTCTATTGGTTTGGGCGATTGTTCGTCGAATACCTGGGCGGTGATAAGCTTGTAGCGGTATATGTATTGGGCGCATTGGCCGGCGCGATCCTCTACCTGCTTGCTTACAACACGATTCCTTATTTTGTAGAGCGTACACGGCTTGTCGAAATTAATATGGTGGGCGCGTCGGCTGCGGTTTATGCCATTGTTGTTGCAGCGGCGACCTTGCTTCCGGATTACACGTTCTTTCTCCTCTTCCTCGGACCGGTCCGGATCAAATACATTGCTGCTGTATATATCTTTATTTCTTTCCTCGGGTCGGTGGGTTCAAACGCCGGCGGTAATATTGCTCACCTCGGTGGGGCGCTCATCGGATTTGTGTACATCAAACAACTGCAGGCGGGATCAAACTGGGGCGGCTGGATAACCGCGACACTGGATTGGATCAAAAGCCTCTTCAAGCCACGCTCGAATGTGAAGGTAACTTACCGCAAGAACCAGAAACCTTCTGCCGACAAATCCTCCTACAAAGCATCGTCATCCGTTTCACAGGAAGAGCTTGATGCCATACTCGACAAGATCTCAGAAGGTGGTTATGAAAGTCTCACGAAAGACGAGAAGGAAAAGCTTTTCAATGCGAGCAAGAAATAGTTCAAAGTTTAAAGTTCAAGGTTCAAGGTTCAAGGTTCAAGGTTGGGGTTTCGTGTTTTAGGTTCGGGTGTTGCGAGTACAGTTTCGGGTATAAGAGAGACCAATTAGCGGAGACCTCAGAAGGATGTCTTTTTGCCTACCCACATCAACCCCGTACACTTGAACACCCGAACACTCGCACACTATCCCTTAAGGAGCCTTTAAGCCGCCGCAGAAATGATGTCGGTTAACTATCCACATCAACACCTCAACACATGCGCACATCAACACCCCCGAACACCCGAACACTATCCTTTAACGAGCCTTTAAGCCGCCGCAGAAATGATGCCGGTTAACTATCCACATCAACACCTCAACACATGCGCACATCAACACTTTTACTCTTTGTTCGCCAGTTGTCCACAGGCAGCATCGATATCCTTACCACGGCTCTTCCGGACGCGTGTAGTTATTCCGTGGCTTTCAAGCAGGTGCATGTACATATTCAGGGCGCTTTCGGATGCCTGTTGGAACTGTCCGTCGTCGATGGGGTTGTATTCGATAAGATTGACTTTGGAAGGAATGATCTGCGCGAATTTCAATAAAGCACGGGCATGCTCTTCGTTGTCGTTGATACCTTTCCAGACAACGTATTCGTACGTGACCTTGCGTTTGGTTTTCTGGTACCAGTAGCGCAGCGCGTCGCCCAGTTCGTTCAGCGGGTTGGTGTCGTTGATCGGCATAATGGCGGAACGTGTGGCGTCGAGGGCAGCATGAAGGGAAACGGCAAGATTGAACTTGACACCGTCGTCCGCCATTTTCATGATCATTTTGGCGATCCCTACCGTTGACACGGTAATCCGTTTGGTAGCCATGTTCAAACCTTTCTGCGATGTGATCTTTTCGATAGCGGATGTGACGTTCGCGTAGTTCAGCAACGGTTCGCCCATGCCCATAAAGACGATGTTGGTCAGCGGCCGGTTGAAAAATAATTCCGCCTGTTCCTTGATAGCGACAACCTGGTCATAGATCTCATCAGCAGAAAGATTGCGTTGTCTTTTGAGGCGGGCGGTCGCGCAGAACGAGCAGGCCAGGCTACAGCCCACCTGGGAGGAGACACATGCCGTTATTCGTTTTTCAGTGGGGATCAGAACGGATTCAACGATCAGTCCGTCGTGCAGCATGACCGCATTTTTGATCGTGCCGTCGCTGCTCCGCTGCATTTTATCGACCTTGATGTGGTTGATCACGAAATGTTCCTTCAGCTTATCGCGAAGCTCGACGGAGAGATTGGTCATCTGGTCGAACGTTTTTGCCGATTTATTCCATAGCCACTCGTATACCTGCTGGGCACGGAAAGCTTTTTCACCGTGCTGCAGGAAGAATTCTTTCAGTTCCTCCAGTTTGAGTTTACGAATGTCGCGTTTAAGGCCGGTCTCCGTCATAATACAAAAGTACAAAGCAGAACCGGATCCTGGGCTAAATGATTCCGGATCCGCCTATTTAGTGCGCAGGAAAACCTTGGTTTCGCAGCCGCGGCGGGTATCCGATATGATCAGTGAGTCAGCATCGAGCTTTTCCACGGTGAAGGTTTCAATGATCGTGCGCGATCTTTTATCGAGAAAGTACAGGGTACTGCCGTTCAGTTTATAGAGAAACGACTTTGAATTATAGGATTTCCGGTTGCTGATGATTTTGGTGCTTTCCTCGGCTGTATTATTATCCTTCAGCTCGAGAATCCGGGATGTGGTGCCGGACCTGCTCTTCAGGTCGTCCACCAGGTCATCGTCGCGGCCTGTCATTTCATCTTCCAGGCAACTGGTATGCTTTACCATCTGCCAGTTACCCACGATAGATTGTGCTTCTGCCAGCAAAAAACCGGAGGCAAACAGCAGGGTGAGAATGAAAAATTTCATAGCCGTCGGGATTTACACCCAATTTACCAAAATTCGGGCCGGCTTTCCCGAAAACACCTGTTTTTCGTACGGCCGGATTTGAAAACTCCACTTTATTAGTCGAAATTTTCGCCCGTCAAAAAAGACTCAATTTAAAAGGCATGATCAAGCCTGAAGCTATTGTTATCACGGGTGGATACCTCGACTCGAACAGCGCAAAAACAGCCCATGGTCTTATTCGTGGAACAGACCGGTTTACCATCACCGGTGTAATCGACGCCGGCCATCCGGGAAAGGATGCCGGGGAAGTCCTCGACGGTATCAACCGGAATATCCCGGTCTTTGCCTCGATTGCTGATTTTGTGAAAACCAATCCTTCGCGTGCACAGTTCTGCATTGTCGGCGTCGCCACCAAAGGCGGGGTGATCCCTGACGCTTTGCGGCTGATCCTGAAAGAAGCCCTGGAGAACGGTCTTGGGATTATCAATGGCCTGCACGAGTACGTATCCGAAATTCCGGAGCTCGCGGCCCTGGCCCGGGAAAAAAACCTGGAGATCGTCGATGTACGCAAGCCGAAAAAAGTAAAGGACCTGCATTTCTGGTCTGGGCGGATAAAGGAAGTGAAATGTCCGAAGGTAGCGGTGCTGGGCACAGACTGCGCTTTGGGTAAGCGGACGACGACCCGATTTCTTACGGAAGCGATGCAAAAGGCAGGATATAAAGCGGAGATGATCTATACGGGGCAGACCGGATGGATGCAGGGCGCGCGTTATGGTTTTGTGTTCGACGCTACGCTCAACGATTTCATTTCCGGCGAGATGGAACATGCGATTGTGACGTGCTACGAAGAAGTAAAACCGGATATCATTTTTATCGAGGGACAATCCGCGCTGCGGAATCCCAGTGGGCCCGCGGGAGCAGAGTGGATTGTTTCAGCCGATGCCGATGCCGTGGTATTGCAGCACAACCCGGCACGTAAGCAATACAAGGATATGGAATACTATCCCGCCTACCTTCCCGATCCGAAGGAGGAGATTGCCCTGATCAGCATGTACGGTGGCGACACCGTTGCGCTGACCCTGCATACGGGAAAGATGGATGAAGCGACAGCACGGGGTTATGCGACGGAGTACCGGCAACAACTTGGTATCCCCGTAGCGCTACCGTTGGAGGATGGCGTGGACAGCCTTGTTCCCTTATTCGAATCCCTCATCAAAAAGAAGCAAACCGAACTTACAACGTCTCCGGAAATCAATACGCATGACAAAAATTAAGGACATCAGGGTCTGGAGTGCAGACCTGGGCAACACCAAGCCGTATACCATTGCCTTTAAAACGATCGACGAAGTGCGGAATGC
>DASPJC010000460.1:0-5840 GCA_035628815.1 Ohtaekwangia sp.
CCGGCCTGCACGGTGATCCCGATATTCCAGCCCACATCGCCACGACCCAGTGAAAATGGTACTTCAAAAAGAACATCCTGGTTCGTTGGCGACAGGAACTTGTTCTGGTTCATGAACACCTGGCGGAAGTCTGTCAGGGGACGGTCCTTCAGCGCCATCAGTTTCGCCGTATAATCTTTCGCGATCTGGTAGTATTCGAGGTAATCGCTTTCCCGCGCCTGGCTCATGTCGGGCTTGAGATAATAGCCACCCCGTTGCAGGGCGAGGCGTGCGATCATACCGAGAGTGTATTCGCGGTTCACCTGCTCGATGCCGTAGGGAACCTGGTCGGCCCATAACATTTTGGCCTCGATATCGATCATATCCTGAATGACGGCAGAGAGAATGACATTCCGGTCTTCCTTGGGCAGCCTGAAATCATTTCCGGCCTTAGGCGCCAGCTTAATGAACGGCACATCGCCAAAGTAGTAGATCAGCATGCTGTACCAGTAAGCGCGAAGCGTGTAAGCCTCTCCCAGCAGGTGATACATCTGGCTGGAAATGAGTGCGTCAGACGAGTCCAGTACAGGGCTTGCGAGTATACCTTCAATGCAGATGTTGGCATCGCGAATGGCGCGATAGGCATACGTCCAGACGATGCCAAGGTCAGCATTCGCCGGGGTGGCGTTAAGGTTCCATATCTCATAACGCGCACCACTGCCATTCCAGCCACTGGCATGCTCAATATCGGTGTTACCCGTAAAATTGTTGGACAACCGCGATGTAAACGCATCCTGGCTCAGGTGCGTATAGATACCATTCACTGTCTTGCGCGCATCTTCAACATTCGAAAACACATAGTTCGTGTCGAACGTTGATCGGGAGGCGGGGTCCATGAAGTCTTCGCAGGCTGTTGCTGCAAATACTGCCATGATCATGAATATGCTTTTTATTTTCATATCGCTTGAATTCAAATGTTAGAAAGATAAATCGATGCCGACGGTGTAAGAGCGACTCCGCGGAAATGACGAGTAGTCAACGCCGGGCGTGATCGCCCTGTTTCCGTTTCGGGTTGTACTCACCTCAGGATCATACCCCGAATACTTCGTCCAGATGTGGAGGTTGTTTCCGGTGGCATAGATGCGCAACCGCGTCATACCGATCCTCGAAATCAGCTCACGCGGCACGGTATAGCCAAGCGAGAGATTATTCAACCGGATAAACGATCCGTCTTCGACAGCCCACGAATGAATCACCGCGCCGGCGACACCATGGCTGTTATGCGACCACATTGTTTTGCCTTCGTTCATCATGGCCAGGTCTTCCAGACTTGTCACCACTTCTCCCGGCGTACCGGTGTAGCTTCCGTCAATATCGATATAGGTGAACCGGTTTTCAGAATTCATAGTATTCAAAAGGTTTCCATACGTTACCCTTCTGAACTGGTTATACTGGATCTTACCGGTATTGTATACATCATTACCATACTGGTAATTAAAAAATACAGCGAGGTCAAATCCCTTGTATGCTACATTAACGCCAAAGCCGCCCTGGAACTTTGGTAGGGTATTGCCGATCACCGTCCGGTCTTCCGCCGTGATGAGGCCATCGCCCGTGCGGTCGACCAGTTTGAGAAAACCGGGGCGGATGTTTGAGAATCCAACCGTAGTTCCTGAATTGGCGACGCCGGCCTTCAGCGTGTATTTGTCTGTGGCTTCATCATAGCCCTCGAAATCGTCAACGGTATAGTAACCCGCCGTCTGGTACCCATAGATATCTCCGATTGTACCACCTACGCGGATATAGTAATCATTAACGTTGTTCAGGTCCGTGCTGGCCCAGCCGGATTGATAGAACCGGTCGGTGGTACCGTCGAGTTCCTCGATTTTCGCGCGGTTCATGCCGATGTTGAAATTGGCTGAAATGGACAGGTCGTTCCGTTCAACGAGGTAGGCGTTAAGGGATAACTCTATACCTTTATTCGACGTCACGCCGATATTGTCCCACTGATAAGCAAATCCCGTATTCGACGGAATGGCTGTCTGCAGCAGAAGATCCTTGGTGGTCTTGTAATAAAAATCAAGGCTACCGGCAACCTTGCCGCTGAGGAATGCAAAATCAACGCCCGCATTCCGGTCGATAGTCGTTTCCCATTTTATCAACGGATTATACAGCACTGTGCTGTTGGGTGAATAATAGCCATTCGGAATATTATTCCATCCCGGCCCGCGGTCAGTGTACGACGCAAACAGGAATTGCGTGGCATCAGCGTCAACGCGGTCGTTACCGGTAGCCCCATAGCTGACGCGCAGTTTCAACTCATCCACAGTACCTTTCAGGTTTTGCATGAAGTCCTCGTTCGATAATTTCCATCCCAGTGACACCGCCGGAAAATACCCGGTGCGATTACCTTCGGCAAAACGGCTGGAGACATCGGTTCGCATGGTCACCGTTGCAAGGTATTTGTCATCTAAAGCATAATCGGCTCTTCCGAAAAACGAATACCGGTTAGTGTTGATGTTTTCAAAGGTCCTGTTCTGGTCGGTGACACCGAGGTTCATGTTTGCAAACAGCTCGTTGGGCCTGATGGATTCACGGAAGCCCTCTGAACGAATGAAATGATACTTACCGCCTTCTGACGAAATTTCCTGCCCTAGTAAAATATTCAGGCTGTGCTGGCCAAGATTTTTGAACCTGTAGTTCAGGGTATTAAACCACCGGTAAGAGAAATCATCATCATTCCTTTTTTCACCGATCGGGAGATTGCCGCCGTTGTTGAACGATTCGTTTGTCAGCGGACCGTAATAGCGCAAGTTCTCTTCGAACGTGCGGGAGGTATTGAACATGGACCGGAATTCGAGGTTGTCCAGGATGCTCCAGGACAAACCCGTGTTCAACACATAGGAACTCGTCGTGCGCTTTCTCCAGTCCTGATCCGCCAGTTCTGTCGGTGCGATAAGGCTTAACAGGAAAGACTGGTAGTCGTCGTCGGTATCGACCTGGGTCATGTCAATATCGAGATCGTCGACGATACCGTTGACCGGTCTTGTCTGGACTGCATCTTTAATATTGACCTGGGCATTACCCGATGTTCCGGCACCGTCCACAACGGTGTTGGTGATCCGGGCACCTGCTTCGAATTTAAGCTTGCTGGAAATTTCATGGTTGATCTTGAAATTGATCACGTTACGGGTATACGCCGAATTGAGCATCAGCCCTTCATCGGTATTGTTGGTCAAACTCAGCATCAGGCTGGTCTTCTCCGTACCCCCGCGGATATTGATGTTGTGGTATTGGGAGATTTTCGGGTCGCCGAAAAGTTCATCCTGCCAGTCTGTCGGCTTCTTGTACTTATAGAGTTCAAGATCACCGTACTTGCCGAAGTACTTTTCAAAGTTTTCAACATCGGTGTCTGATCGCAGTTTGGCATATTCATAATTGGCCATCACATACTCGTATGGCGAAAGCACATCATACTTCCTGTTTTTGGGTAAGGATTTTGACTGCAGGAAGCCGCTGTAGGAGATGATGGTTTTGCCGGCAACAGGTTTTTTAGTGGTGATAACGATGACACCATTGGCTGCGCGGGCTCCATAGATGGCTGTCGCAGAAGCGTCTTTCAGCACGGTGACCGTCTCAATATCAGTGGGTGGTACGTCCCTGATGCTCGGTACGATGAAACCGTCTACTACATATAAAGGAGAGTTGTCCTGGGTTATCGATCCGCCGCCGCGGACGCGGATAACGATTTCAGCATCGGGTGATCCATCAGTAGTCAGTACGTTGACACCGGGAAGTCTTCCGGTCAGTGCCTGCGCTGCACTGGAAACGGGGATCCTTTCAAGGTCCCGACCAGAAAGTGTTGCGACCGATCCGGTCATGTCTGTTTTCTTGACCGTGCCATATCCGTAATCCACAACAACGACTTCGTTCAGCGTCGTGAGATCCGGTTCCATGGCGAAATTGATCTCGGTTTGATTACCGACCTCCATTTCGACGGGTTTCATCCCGATAAAGGAAGCCGTGATCACGGCATTGGAAGATACGGACAACGAGAATTTGCCGTCCACATCTGTTACCGTACCATTATTAGTTCCTTTTTCAATAATGGAGACGCCTGGCAAAGGCGTTCCTACATCATCTTTCACCACGCCGGAAATGACCTTGGTCTGGGCATAAAGTGGGGCGGAACTGAAGACGAGCGCCACGGTGGCAAAAAGCGCCAGGATCGCTCGTTTGCATTGTAATCGTATTATCATAGGCGTAGAATTTGAGTTTCCATTTCATTGCGCAATCGATTGCGCATAATGGTAAATGTAGTAACATTTAAATCGTTTTCATATAGATTCAATCGATTACGTAAGTTTTTTTTACAAAAAAGCAGTGTGATTATTCTATGTCAATGGTGACCGGATTTGCGAGCGCCGCAGCAACATCGCGCACATAATCTAAAAAGGCTGTTTCATCCCGGATCCCGCCCGGCTCGCCTTCCCAGGAACCAAGAAAATAATAGTGCAGCCGACCGTTCGCAGGGTGCAGCGTCACCACATGACTGAACTCGTTGTCCGGCATTTCGACGATATCACCTGGCCGGAAAAAGACCGCCAGGCCAAGGTGATCATCATTAAGACTTTGTTTCCCATACGTTGCGAGGTAAGCCCAGTGCTGATGGTCGCCGCCGCTCGTAAAAAGCTTAGCCGCTTTGTCCTTCACGATACCCGTTGCGATGTTAGCCGGATCGTTGGTTATGTCCAATATCCCATGCGTCAGACGCGTGCCGCCATGAATAGACAACCGCGAACGCAGATCATGTTTTTTATCGCCCACCTGCCATCCAAAATATCGTGTTAAAATAGAAGCATAAACCGCCCCGTTCTCCGTAATACGGCAATCGACGCTGTCTGTCCTTTCTACCCGGGTGATTGCACCGTCGACCAGAGAACCGATCGATCCCACGCCCAGTGACTTCCCGACTTTCATCACATCCATCCCCCACGGCTGTGGGTTGTGATAGGAATCAAATCCGTCCAGGCCCACCTGTTGCAATACCATGTCTGACGTTTTCTTCCCGAACACATCCGTGGCGTTGCGCTGGTCGAGGTAAAAGCGATAGCCTACCTTATCCGATTCCCACCCCGGCCCCTCGTAACGGATGAACCACGAATGATCCTTATGTTCCGGCGGAACGCGGAGGTAGTCCACATTCTTAAAATCGCCTCCGATATACTCCCTGTTCTGCCACGCACCGCCCGTCCTGTGAGACAGTTCCGCCTGTGCGCGCCTGGGATAATTTCTTTCTATAGAAGCTTTGGCATGAAATCGCACCGTTACTTTACGGGATTCGGATGCGGCTAATTTATCGAGTACGAAGACAATTCCTTTGTGATCCGGATCAGCATGGTTATACTGACTGGGGATTTCAGTTTCTCCGTCCAGTACCACGAATGCCTTACTGTTAAATTTTTTTGCCGCCCGGGCGAGCTGCTCAGGGGAGATGACGATCAGCACGCCCTCGCGGTCGGTTGTCAACGGATTGGTAACAGTGACGCTAAAGGACGATGGAAACGCCTTCTCCAGTGATTGTGCCGACGCATGCACAACAGCAACAACCAGTATGAGAATGATGCAATGTAGTAGTAGCCGCATAACCCTATTTTGATAGCATCTCAATTTCAACACTGGCCTGGATGAACGGCCCTGCACCTTTGAGATCATCCACCCGCAACGGCTCGCTCACATAATATTCAAAGCTGCCATCGCGATAGGGCTTGCCACCAAGACCGCTTACGCTCACGGTTTTGGTCAGGTGAACCAGTCCCTGATCATCCGTTTCAATAAAATTTTTGAGCATGCCTTCAAAT
>DASPJC010000461.1:0-9778 GCA_035628815.1 Ohtaekwangia sp.
TCCGCACCGCCGTCAAGGCGATCAAAATGGGTGCATTCGAATACATCACCAAGCCGGTGAACCCGGACGAACTGCTCATGGTGGTGCAACAGGCACTGAAAGGTGAGAAAGTTGTCACGCCTTCCAAAAAATCAACCGGCGAGCCGAAGGAATTTGTGGAAGGCTCAAGTGCCCCCTCTAAACAACTGTTGAATTATGTCCGCCTGGTGGCACCCACCAATATGTCGGTTATCATTGAAGGGGAGAGTGGCACAGGCAAAGAGAACGTTGCCCGTACCATTCACCGGCTCAGTAACCGCGCAAAAGGTCCGTTCGTGGCGGTTGACTGTGGCGCATTGTCCAAGGATCTTGCCGCCAGCGAGTTGTTTGGTCACGTCAAGGGAGCATTCACCGGTGCAGGCCAGGATAAAGACGGGCAGTTCGTGGAAGCCAATGGCGGAACGTTGTTCCTCGATGAAGTCGGCAATCTTTCGTATGAAGTACAGGTGAAATTATTGCGCGCGATCCAGGAACGCATCATCCAGCCGATCGGTAGCAATAAAGAAATCAAGGTGGATGTGCGGATCCTGACCGCGACCAACGACGATCTCGCTGAAAGTGTAAAGCGCGGACAATTCAGGGAAGACCTGTATCACCGTCTGAATGAGTTTATGCTCCGCGTTCCTTCCCTTCGCGAAAGGTCCGGCGACCTGCAGGAATTTTTAGACTTCTTCCGCCAGGCTGCGAACCAGGAGCTGGGCAGGAACGTACAGAAATTTGACGACCCGGTGATGGCGGTGCTGATGGCTTACGACTGGCCGGGAAATTTGCGCGAACTGAGAAATGTTGTACGACGCGCGGTGTTGCTCACCCAAGGCGACCTCGTCTACATGGAGACGCTACCCAATGAGATGATTGAATCCGTAAAAAATCCCGCCGCCAAAAATGCGCACGCGCCACAGGTCTATGATCTTAAAGCGCTGCAGGAATCACAGGAGCGCGAGATGATCATCAAAACACTTCAGGAAGTGAGGTATAACAAATCGAAAGCGGCGCGCATCCTGAACATCGACCGGAAGACCCTCTATTTGAAGATGGAGAAATACCAGATCGAGTAATCTCAGGCATTTTGCGGCACAAGCATTTCCCGTAGTGAAAGGACAGCCCGGTCAGTCTCCGCGATGAGTGTCTCGATCTCTTCCGTCATCGACAACAATTCCTCACCTTTATCTATTCTTCTTTCGATCCGGCCGAATTTTTCCGACAGTGGTTTACCGCCAATCTGCCCGATCCGCCCGGTAAGCTTGTGCACGATCTCACGAACCCCCGGGGCATCAGCTGTATCGAGCCGCTCCTGCAGTAAAACAAGGTCCTGTCCGGTATCATGAACGAATTGGTTGATGATAGATTGAAAAAGTTGTTCATCACCCAGCGTCATGCTTTTCAGCAGCGATACATCGATGATGGCGGGCGTTTGTTCAATCGCATCCCCTGCCTGGCGTGGTTGAATACCCAGGAGCCTGACAAGGTCCTCTTCGCGGAACGGTTTCGACAACACAGTATTGAAACCCTGGTCGATGAGTTCCCGCTGTTCTTCCGGCAACACGTGCGCGGTAAGCGCAACGTAGGTTACCGGCCTGTCGTAGATTTTCTTCAATGCGCGACAAAGTTCAACGCCGTTGATGTGCGGCATCCGGATATCCATGAGGATGTGCGTAACATCCGGGTCGCTTTTCTGTTGGAGAAGCTTTTCAGGTTCTGAATATAGTATTTTTTCAACGTTGTACTTATCCAGTATCAATCCGCAAAGCTTCAGAATCATGGCGTCATCATCGACGACGATTACCTTACCTTCAAACGCGCCGGCTGCTATCCCATTGTGCGTTTTCGTTTTTGGCTGGTGCGACACCGGTGCTTTAACAAATACCATTTCCGCGGTAAAGGTCGATCCCTGTCCCGGCGTACTTGCCGCCGTCAATTCTCCGTCCAGTGCTTCGACCAGCGATTTAACAATGGTCAGTCCCAGACCTGTACCGCCGTACTGCCGGGAGATAGACGCATTGGCCTGTTCAAACTGGTTGAATATCTTGTCAAGGTCTTCGGGTTGGATACCAATGCCGGTGTCGGTGATCTCAAATATGCAGCGCACGCTGTTGAGATTCGGTATCGTCTTGACGTGCAGCTTAACGTACCCCTTATGCGTAAATTTCACGGCGTTGCCCAGCAGGTTATACAAAATCTGGCGCAGCCTGAAAGAATCGCCCAGCAGCATGTGATCGGAAGCTTCATCCAGATCGACCAGAAGCGTAAGCCGTTTCTTTTCTGCCTGGATGCGAATGGCGGATTCCACTTCCCGGATAATGCCCATCAGGCGAAAGTTTTCTTTCTCCATGTTGAATCGACCGGAAGAAATGCGGCTGTAGTCCAGTACTTCGTTCACAATGTGCAGAAGGTGCTCGGAGGAACTGTAGATTGCGTCTACCGCTTCTGAGTCAGCGGAAGGCTTCTGGCGGATCTGTTCTGCAAAACCAATGATGGATTGGAGCGGTGTCCTGATCTCGTGGCTCATGTTCGCCAGGAACCGCTGTTTGATCTGGCTGAGCTGCTCCGCTTCATCGCGCGCTTTTTCGAGTTGCTCTTTGTAGTAATTGCTCTTGGTAATATCGATCCAGATCAGGTAGACTACCAACGCTCCGCCTAACAGGAAAAATAACAGTAACAAACTGATGCGCGAAATGCTTTGATTCATCAGGGTGGCGGCATGATCATTCTCCGCCCGCATCTTGTTCATCTCTTCCGTCTCCACCTCGTGCAGGATACCCAGCAGGTCGGTGAAAAACAAGGTGTTCGCATGAATGAGGTCGAGTTCCTGCCGGACCAGTTTCTGGTTCTGCGTGCGCTGGTCAGCCTCCAGGTCGTACATGATCTTTTCCACTTCCTCCAGGGCGCGATTCTGTTTGGCGATGGCAAGCGTGTCAATACTGATGCTCAGCTCTTCCTGGACCTTGATCTGTGGTTCTTTTGATGTTTCGGATTCCGATTTCTTTTTGCTGAACAGCCGGGTAATAAAAAACCGGTCATCTTTTTTTTCTTTCTCCGTGGAATCGCGGAGGTAGGTGGTGATCGTTTTCTTCTGCGTCGTTACCACGCTGGTGTCGATCTCAAGTTTCTTCTGATTGATGATGGTGGATAACGTATCGATGCGTTTGGACAGACTGGCATTCGACACGAGTACCGATTTCTGTTTAAGGTACGAGAAAAAAAGCTTGTCGCGTTTTTTCAAAACATCCTTCATCGAAGAAATTCTTATCAGCTGTGCACTGTCCCACGGCATGGCTGTCAATGAATCAATCATGTTCAGCAATGACTGCGACTGGTTGAGGAAAGCATGGTAGGGTTTGCGCGGATCTTTCAATGCTTCGGCGCGCTGAAGCTGGTCCAGCGTTGTGATCTCCTGGAAGACCTTATTGAGGACCGTCAGTTTTTCGTTCGGTGCGGAAAGATTATCGACCGTGTCCATGACATCACGAAACGCGAAGTGCGCAATCCAGAGGGCCAGAAGAATGGCCATGAAGGCAAGCGAAAAGCCGATGAATACCTTACGGGTTACAGACACGGAAGTGAGTTTATCTTTGATATACTGCATGCTCTTGGGTCCCGCAAAAATTTGGTGTACAGCAAGTTAACACGATGATCGTACATTGCAGCCGGCCGCTTCGCTTTTTCAGGGTGAAAAAACGAATTTTTCTTTCAACGTTCCTTATCGGCGCGGCCAGCTCCTGTTCTACCCACCCGTACAACAATTCTTTTGCCACCCTGGTTTTATCGTTATATTTATTTATGCGCTTCATGCTGACAATATTTTTGCTGGGAGTGTTGGTGCACGGTCGGGCACAGCAGCAGGAGGATGAAATACGCAAAAGCATTTTTTTCGGTGGTGGAAGCTATGACATCGACGAATTCCAGATTTCGGAGCTTTACGATTGGCTCGACTCCATTCCGGATCTTCTTGACAAATACCAGATCCATCTCATCAGTCACACCGATCCCATCGGCGGTAAGCAGTACAATGAATGGTTATCAAAAATGAGAAGCGAAGCCGTCCATGGCATTTTGCTGGACAAAGATATTCCTGAACATAAAATTACCATTAAGAACTGGGGACTTGAAAACCCGGTTTACAGCAACCGCTCCTGGCAGGGCATGCAGATGAACCGTAGGGTGGATGTAATTTTATATCCGATCGTATTCTGAAGCCCACTTGTCAAAATATCATTTGAAATACCGGTCAGCGTATTTCAGAAATGTCGGCCAGTTTGGCGCAGGGGTATGACCACCGCTGTGCTGGCGGAATGCGATCTCGCCGTCGGTAAGGGTTGTCTCGAGCGGCGGATAATCGGTTGTGCCAAGGTCTTTCTTGCCCAGCAACCGGTATACCGGTCCCGCGGCGACGGCGGCCATGAACATACCCCGCTGATCGGTCCACTCGTCTCCCTTATCGCCACAACCCACAAAAACAGGGCGTGGCGCGCATAATGCGATCAGCTCATGTGCATCGACCGGAAGATCATTCCACGTCAGGGGCCCCGCGTACTTGATAAAGTTTCCGGCCATCCAGTGGTACTCGCCCGATCCCGCGACGTTTTCCACGATCTCGCCAAAGTTGCGCCGGTGAAGTTTCAGTCCCCCTTCTCCCGAAGAGCTGACGTACGCAATGGCAAAGCGGTCGTCGTAGGCCATCGCTACAGCAGTCGCTTTTCCGAAACGCGAGTGACCTTCGAGTCCCACGCGTTTTGCGTCCACAGCTTTATCCGTTTCGAAATAGTCCAGTGCACGGCTCGCCCCCCAGGCCCATGCGCGCAATGCACCCCAATCCTCCGAACGCCGGTCCCTACCTTTATTGACCAGCCCGATAATACCTTGCGTAAGGCCAGCACCATTGTCAGCCTGGAAGGAGGTAGGCAGGATCACCGCATACCCCCAGCCTTTGCCGATCAGTTGTTCTTTCCACGTAGGACCAGGTTGTTGCGCCTGCTGCGGACGGAAACCGGGAGGCCAAACAAAACCGAATTCCATCATGACCGGCACAGGACCTTCTACATTGGCAGGCGTCGTTAAAGTAAGCTGGATGTCGACCGTGATGGCCGGATAAGCGGAATTGTCGACATGGCCTCTCAGTTTTTTTGTAATGACGGGTACGCCGGCTACCGTTTCGTTTTTTATGCTGTCCACGATCCAGTTCACGGCCGGGATATTGGCCGGCAGTCTTCCGTAAATTTCCCGGTCGAAATCCTCCACGATTTCCGGTCTGCGTTTCTTCCACCAGACTTTTGCGCTTGTTACCTTCTTGCCGTTGTTAAGCAGGAGGGGGTCCGGCAGTTCCGGATAGGGATTCGCTTTGGACTCATCGTAGTTGACGGCATTCGGTGCCGTGCGGTCATTACCATTGGCACCTGGACGGACGGTTTCGATGTCCAGCAGCTTCATCATTTTCTGATGGTCGGCGGCGGATGCTTCGCGGATCCCGGCAAAGTAGGCGTCCCGCGCTTCCTTCGTCATGGTGGCCACATCCTGGGCGTGACCGGTGATGAACAGGGAGGCAAAGAGCGCGACAAAAAGGGATAAGCATTTCATAGACGAGAGGGTTTTACGACATGTAAGTAACAGTAACGCCCGGTACCGGTCCAGCTTTTTTACGCGAGAGGCAGGCGGCTCTTAGCCGGGTTTGGCCGATTCCGGACATCCTTTTACATTAGCGGACGCCCCGAAACGTTTCAAAACAGCTTTTGGGCATTACAGGCAAGGAAAAGCCATTGGCATTATTGTTGGCTTTCCGAAGCCGTCCAGACAGGATCTAAAACCAATTTCATGATCAAACTACGCGATATTGACAAGTACGTGGACTCACGTTTTCAACGGACATTCATTTTGAAAGGCGTTAACCTTGACGTCCAGCAGGGAGAGTTCGTGACCATTATGGGTCCCAGCGGGGCGGGAAAATCAACGCTCATGAACATCGTTGGTATGCTGGATGAGCCATCGGCCGGGGAGTACTATTTTTTCGACGAGCCTGTTCATAAGATAAAGGAGAAGCAGAAGTCGGACATGCACAAGAATTACATCGGCTTCATTTTCCAGGCTTACCATCTCATCGATGAGCTGACGGTGTATGAGAACATCGAAACTCCCCTGTTATATAAAGGTGTCAGCGGAAGCCAGCGTAAAAGCATGGTGGCGGAAATGCTGGACCGTTTCAACATGGTTGCGAAAAAAGATCTTTTTCCCGAACAACTGAGTGGCGGCCAGCAGCAACTGGTGGGCATCGCCCGGGCTATTGTCGGCCAGCCGAAGTTGCTGCTCGCGGATGAGCCTACGGGAAACCTGCATTCCGACCAGGGCAAACAGATCATGGAAATCTTTAAGAAGTTGAATGATGAAGGCATAACCATTATCCAGGTAACGCACTCGGAGGAAAATGCACGGTATGGAAAACGTATCATCCGGGTGGGTGACGGTGCAGTGGTTGCCGATGAAGTAGTGACAGTGAATGCTTAGAAAAATGAAGGCGATATCAGGATTAGTTGTAATTGTATTTTTTGTTACCGTGTCTCGGGCGCAGGATTCGACCAGCAGCGTATTGACGTTTAAGGACGCTGTCAATCTCGGCTTAAAGCAAAATCTCAATCTGAACCAGCAGAAAAATTTGCTGGTGTCTTCCCGGGCAACCAGGGTAAACGGATTTTGGAGCTTGTTACCGATTGCAAGCATCAGTGGAAACGCGGGACGAAATGATGGTAACTCCTTCATTCAACAGGAGGGCCAGGTGGTCAACGGTGTGACGGATTTTGTCAACGCCTCTATTGACGGGTCAATGCCTTTGATCGGAGGGTTCAACGGCTTGAATACTTATCGCCAGAGTGCGCGTTTGCACGATGCCCAACTTCACCATGTAAAACGCACCAGCCAGGACGTGATCCGCGACATCGCCCGGCAATATCTTACCTGTCTTCTTGACCAGCAGCTGGTATTGATCAATGAAAAAAATCTTCAATTACAGGAGCAACAGCTCACCCAGATCAGCGAACAGGTGGCCCTGGGCAGTAAAGCCGAAGTTGAGCAGAAATTGCAGGAGTACCAGGTGAAAAACGCAAACCTGTTACTGCTACGATCAAAAAATACGCTTCGAAATGACCTTGCCATACTTGCGCAGACCTTACAAATCGACCCTTCCGTCAGCTTTCAGGTACAGGAGCCGGGATGGACACTCGCAACGCTGGATGATCTCTCGCTTGACACGTTATATGGTATCGCCGAAGAAAGACGCAGCGACCTCGAGAGAGCCAAGCTGAACGAACGCGCCTCGGAACTCGGCTATCAGGCACAGAAGGGCAATTACTTTCCCTCAATATCACTCTTTGCGTCCTATGGCTCGGCGTACAATTACGTTTATAGAAATGAAATTTTCAACCCCACCAACAGAACGTTCAGCCAGCAATTCACAAAGGACAACACCCAGTTTACGTACGGCCTTTCATTACAGGTTCCGTTGCATGGTGCCTTCCGAACGCGCAGTGCGGTTGTACGAAACCGCGTGCTATATGAAAACGCCAAGCTGGAGACGGAGAACCGGGAACTTTTGGTAAAAAGCGAAGTACTACTGGCATATCAAAATCTCAAAGATGCGCAGGCCACGCTTGAGGCGGCGAATTCACAATACGAAGCTGCCGAGGTTTCGTACGGTCTTGAAAAAGAACGGTATGATCTCGGCATTTCGGACATCGTCGCGCTGACCCAGGCCGCGCAGTCGTATACGAAAGCACAGGGCGATCTGGCGAGCGCCCGCTATACACTGCTGTTTCAGCAGCTGCTGGTAAACTATGCCACCGGTGTCCTTCAGGCGGAGGATATTCCTTAATCGCCTTAATTACTCTTTCAAAGTATTGATTATCAGTAAGTAAGTTGCCACCCGGCATAATTCCGGGAACGTGTAGCGATTGAGATATTCATCCCCTTTTCAGCGCCGGCAAATAATGTTTTTTTATTACCTTTGCACCCCCGCTCAGATGAGCCGGGCCTACCGGAAACGCCGGTCGGTAATAACAACAAATTTGCAGCAGTATGCCCGGCTGTTGCATGTAAAAAGGGCGTTTTAATGGCAAAAGCACAAAAACCTGCAGACAAGCCTAAAAAAGCTGCAGAACCCAAAGAGCCCGTAAAAGGCGTTTCGAAAGCTAAGGGAACCCAACTCGAGATTGACGAAGACGATCCTTTGGCCGAGATCAAGAACCTCCAGAAAGAGGAGATCGGAACAGAAGCTATCCCGGTTTCTGAACTTAAAAAAGCCCGGTATGAAAAGCAGGTCCCCGGCGAATTCGACTTTGAAGCATTCGACACCAAAGGGTTTGGTGAAGGATACTCCAAAGAAAAACGCGCCGAAATGGAACAGATGTACTCCGGCACCGTCACCACGGTAAACACGGGTGAGGTGGTCCAGGGTATCGTCGTCGGCGTGAACGACCGCGATGTGATCCTGAATATCGGTTTCAAATCGGACGGCCTGGTTCCCCTGGCGGAATTTAAGGACATGACCGACCTGAAGATCGGGGACGTCGTGGATCTTTTCATCGAAGAACGCGAAGACTCGATGGGACAACTAGTCCTGAGCCGCCGCAAAGCTAAGCTGGTGAAAGGCTGGGAATATGTACAGAAAGCGCTGGACAAAGACGAAGTGATCGAAGGTTTTGTGAAACGCAGAACCAAAGGTGGTCTGATCGTCGACGTATTTGGAATCGAGGCGTTCCTGCCCGGGTCCCAGATCGACGTGAAGCCTATCCGCGATTTCGACATCTATGTCAATAAGAATATCGAGGTGAAAGTTGTGAAGATCAACTACTCCAACGATAACGTCGTGGTATCGCACAAGGTACTGATCGAGAAAGATCTCGAACAACAGAAAGCCGCCATCCTGACCAACCTCGAAAAAGGACAGGTACTGGAAGGTGTAATCAAGAACATGACCAACTTCGGTGTATTCATCGATCTTGGCGGTGTAGACGGATTACTGCACATCACCGACATCTCCTGGGGACGTATCAACCATCCCGAAGAAGTGCTCAAGCTTGATCAGACCGTTAAGGTCGTTGTGCTTGACTTCGATGAAGATAAGAAACGGATCTCCCTGGGTATGAAGCAACTTACGCCTCACCCGTGGGATTCATTGCCTGCCGAGATCCAGGTAGGATCAAAGGTGAAAGGACGGATCGTGAATGTTGCCGACTACGGCGCATTCCTCGAGCTGCAGCCTGGTGTTGAAGGATTGATCCACGTGAGTGAAATGAGCTGGTCTCAGCACCTGCGCAATCCGCAGGATTTCATGAAAGTGGGAGACGAGGTTGAAGCCATTGTGCTGACACTCGACCGCGATGAGCGGAAGATGTCACTGGGCATCAAGCAACTCACCGAAGATCCATGGACCCGCCAGGATGTGCTCAGCAAATATGCTGTTGGCACGAAACACAAAGGTATCGTTCGCAATCTTACCAACTTCGGTCTCTTCATCGAGCTGGAAGAAGGTATCGACGGACTGGTACACGTGTCTGACCTGAGCTGGACCAAGAAGATCAAACATCCTTCCGAATTCGTGAAGGTTGGCGATACGATGGAAGTACAGGTGCTGGAGCTTGATGCGTCAAACCGCAGACTGGCCCTCAGCCACAAACACCTCGAAGAAAATCCCTGGGATACTTTCGAGACGGTGTTTACCACTGGTTCGGTGCACAAGGGCACGATCATCAATAAG
>DASPJC010000462.1:0-3821 GCA_035628815.1 Ohtaekwangia sp.
GCGGCGACGTTTTACGGTCCCGGAATTCAGCCTCCTGCTTCTTCCTGTGTTCAGCGATTTCCAGAATGGCGGCTTCGTCAATGGATTGGCCGGCCAGGGCAGGGCACAACAATACCATTGATAAAACCATCATCAGCTGAACAATTCCCAGTGTTGTATTCACGGATAAATGGAACGGGTTGGCCTGCTACTGTTTCCTGTATTTCAGGGCTTCGGGGATCCATCCCTGAAGGTCTTTGATCCGGGTCGAATGCGAGGGGTGTGTGGACATAAATTCCGGCGGCTCCTGTCCCCCGCTGCCCTCCGTCATCCGTTCCCAGAATTTCGGCGCCTCGTTCGGATCATAACCTGCCATAGTCATAAAGATCAATCCAATATGATCAGCCTCCGATTCGTGTTCACGGCTGAACTTCAGCATGCCGATGTTCGTACCGGCACCGATGGCCTGCATCAGCAACTCATTTCCCGCTGTAGGATTCTGTCCGAGCACAGCGCCCAACGTTCCCAATCCATACTGCGCCAGCATCTGCTGACTCATCCGCTCGCGACCATGATTGGCAATCGCGTGCGCTACTTCATGGCCCATTACAACCGCTACACCGGTTTCGTCCTTACAAATGGGCATGATACCGGTATAAAATGCCACCTTTCCGCCAGGCATACACCACGCGTTTACGGTTTTGGGGTCGTCAATCAGGTTAAATTCCCATGCAAATCCATTCAGCTCTGACGACAGGCCCTTCATGGCCATGTACTCCTCTACGGCCTTCTGAATTTTGGAACCCACGCGCTTCACCATTTGCGTTTGTTCCTGGTTTTTCGACAACGGTCCTTTCTGGATCACTTCTGCGTACTGCTGATTTGCCATCGGAATGATTTCGGCATTCGAAACAAGGCTGAGTTGTTTCCGGCCCGTTACGGCAACCGAAGCACAGGCATAAATCACAAAACAAACGATACCAAATAACACTACCTTCTTTAACATATTTTTAATTTTAAATCAAAATGCGATTTCGTCGTATGTCAATAAATTGGCCTGAAACTAAGCATAAAGGTAAACACAATAAAATCATGTGCCGAATTTGCCGCCCGGTCATCTGAATCATAATGTCTACAACGTCGTGCCGTAAGGGTGATCCCATTAATTTACATTCAAAATAAAAAATCATGAGAATATTTGCTATCGGCCGCAATTACGCCGAACACATTAAAGAGTTGAACAACGAACGCCCGGATGAGCCTGTTATTTTCACAAAACCCGACACGGCCGTCCTGCGCAACAATGCCCCTTTTTACTATCCGGCCTTTTCGAACGACATCCATTACGAGGTGGAACTGGTGTTGCGCATCGCGAAAGAAGGAAAGAACATCCAGGAGAAATTTGCCTCAAAATATTACGATGCGATCGGTATTGGCATAGATTTTACTGCACGTGACTTGCAGCAGAAAGCAAAAGAAAAGGGGTTACCGTGGGATATCGCAAAGGGGTTTAACGGGTCTGCGCCGGTGTCAGACAAGTTCATTCCCGTACCCGACTTTCGCGACCTGAAGAATATCAACTTCAGTTTAAGGCTGGATAACGAATTTAAACAGCAGGGAAACACCAGCCTTATGCTTTTTAGCTTCGATTATATAATTTCGTACCTGTCCAGATTTTTTACGCTGCGAACGGGTGATTTAATTTTTACGGGCACACCCAAAGGTGTTGGCCCGGTCAAGGTGGGAAACGTGCTATCAGCATATATCGAAAATGAAAAGCTTTTGGAATTCGAGGTCAAGTAAGATCGCCAGTCTGTTGTTTGCGATCGCTCCTGTTTTTACTTACGCGCAGTTCAGTAAACCCGACGAGAAATTCAGTAACGGCGAAAAATACCTCTATCCCATCAACCCCGGAAAACCCGGTTCGCTGGCCGGAACGATGGGCGAACTTCGCACCACGCATTTCCATTCGGGAATTGACATACGGACTAACAATATGACGGGCTTCCCTGTGCTGGCCTCCAAGAGCGGTTATATCTCAAGAATCACCATGGGCCCATCCGGCTACGGCAACATCATTTACATTACCCACCCGGAAGACGGCAATACAACACTTTACGCACACCTTGACCAGTTCAAAGGCCGGCTGGCCGATTATGTGCTGCAGGAGCAGTATCGTCGGAAGACAAGTGCCATCGACCTGTACTTCCAGGAAGATCAGTTTGTCGTAAAGCAGGGTGATACCATTGCGTTATCGGGGAACTCCGGCTCGTCCGGCGGCCCTCACCTTCATTTCGATATCCGCGACGAAAACAATTATGCACTTGATCCACTGCGCGTTGCCGATTTCCCTGAAGTGGAGGACAAACTCCCCCCTGCACCAGAAAAGATCGCGCTTCGTACCCTGGACCCGAATTCGCGTATCAACGACCGGTTCGGCAGGTTTGAATTTTATGCAACCACACGTGTCGGCAATAATTACACGATCGCCAGTCCGATCCTTGCCAGCGGCCTGATTGGTATCGAGATCATTGCCAAAGACCGCCTTGCACCCGGCAGCCCGTTTTACGGTGGCGTAAACTACATTGAAATGCGCGTAGACAGCCAGCGCGTGTTCCACCAGGCCATTGAAAAGCTCGACATTACCGAAACACGGGCCATCTACACGCTGATGGATTTCAAGACCATGCGCAACAAGGGGACTCGCTTTTATAAACTATACATAGACGATGGCAACGAATTGAAATTCTATGGTGCCTCCCCCGGCTCCGGTAAGATCCGGGTCAGCAAGGGAAAGGAGTCCCTCATCGAGATCATTATGAAGGACAGCTACGGCAATTCCAGCGTGGTATCATTCCGGCTGAAACCCGTTGAGCCTGTCAAGGAAGTGAAGAATCTGGAGCCACTGAAAACGGCGGTTGCCTATGAGCTGGATGAAAATATCCTCAGTATCTCCGCCAAACCGTGCACCGCAGACGAAACAAAAGCAACGATCTACTATAAAGGCGATACCGTGCAGGTGGACCCCGACTACGGGAACTACAACCGATCTGTTTATCTGATAGACCTGAGAAAAAATATCCCTGACTCGATCGCTGTCTGCGGAGAGACAGTTGTCCCGAACATTGCGTTGAGCATTCCACCCGCCACCGGCTATAAATACTACAGCGACAATATTACGATCGAATTCCCGGAGCAGGCTTTGTATGACACCTTATACCTCAAGGCGAAGCACCTGCCTGGAGAGGCCAATGAATTGTTTGTGATCGGAGACAGGACTGTCCCGCTCCGTAAATCCATCGTTGTCGCACTGAAACCATCACAGTCATTAACATGGGACAAGACCACTGCGGTCTACCGCACGGCCGGGAAAGGGTACGCTTACGTTGGCGGTCAATTGGTAAATGGATGGGTCAACTTTAACACCCGTGAGTTCGGCGTTTTTACGATGCTGAAAGACGAGGTTCCGCCTGCCATTCGCGTGGCCTACGTTGACAGGACCGGCGCACGGTTCAAGATCAGCGACGACCTGTCGGGCATTGCGTCGTTCGAGGCGACCGTGAACGGTGAGTGGCTCCTGATGCACTATGATGCCAAGTCGGCCACCATATGGTCAGAAAAGCTTGATAAAAAAGCACCAATCAAAGGGGATTTTGAACTTACGGTAACCGATAATGCCGGCAACATCCGTAAATTCAATAAAAAAATCCTGTAATCTATGACACTAAAGGTAGGTGATAAAGCGCCGGATTTCACCGTGAAAGACCAGCGTGGGGACACTGTGAAGCTGTCCAAACTACGCGGAAAAAAGGTCGTGCTGTATTTTTATCCACGCGACATGA